>NZ_CAWNMS010000036.1:0-140217 GCF_963875605.1 Vibrio sp. V04_P4A5T148 | reverse complement strand
TGGGGCTGGCTTGTTCGAAATCCGGCGGCTTTGTTTTGGGAAAAAAAAAACCCGAATACATTATTTTTTCTTGCGGGGGGATTTTTTTCCCCGCTGGCGTCGGGGCGTCACTCATCTACTGGGCGATAGGTGAGCCGATGTATTACTTACAATCACCGCCGTTATTTGCCGAGCCTAATAGTTATCCTGCTGCGGCATGGGCCGTTACCTACTCTATTTTTCATTGGGGCATTACAGGCTGGGCGATTTACTGCTTTCCAGCGATTCCGTTTGCTTACGCATTTTATGTACAAAAAAAACGCACGTTAAAAGTTTCCAGTTTGTGTTCTTCGGTAGTGGGTGACCATCCTTTGGTGGCAAAAAGTATCGATCTATTGTCGATTTTTGGTACGTTGGCCGCGTTTGCTAGCTCGCTAGCCTTAACTGTGACCTTGGTCAGCGCCGGTGTGGCAGAGCTGTTACAAATTGAGAATAGCCTTGGCTTACAAGGTGCAATTATTGTGCTTTTTGTGGCTGCGTTAGTGGTTGTGATGGGGGTTGGTTTTAATCAAGGCATCAACATGATTTCTAACTGGACAGTCAGCATGGCGGTGTTGTTTGCCCTGTTTGTATTATTGGCGACTCAACCTTCTTTCATTCTTAATAGTTTCACTGACTCACTGGGCGTGATGTTGGATAATTTCTTTAGAATGTCATTGTGGACAGACCCTGTTCAGCAAAGTGGTTTTGCACAAGGCTGGACTCAGTACTATTGGTTTTGGTATTACGCGTACTTGATTATGATGGGCCTATTCATCACGCGAATTTCTCGTGGACGAACGATTCGTGAAGTGGTTTTGTACACCATCTCGATGGGCGCTTTGGGCTGCGCATTTTTTATCTCCATTTTTGGTGGCTATGCGGTGTGGGCTCAAATGCTGGGCGGTTTACCCGTTCAGGGCTGGATGACAGAAGGTGGCTTAACCTACGCAGTGGTTTCATTGATAAAAACCTTGCCTGGGGGAAATGGGGTGCTTGGGTTATTTCTGCTCATTCAGTTTTTATTGATGCTGACCACTATGTCCAGTGCGAGTGTTGCGACGGCGATGCTCACCACCAATGAATTGGCTTTGAATGGTGATCCCGATAACCGAGTAAAATTGCTTTGGGCCTGTGCGATTGGGCTGATCAGTTTAAGTGTATTTTTGGCTGGGGGAGGGATTGAAACCATTAAGTCGCTTTGTGTGGTCGCAGGCCTTCCTATGATGTTCATTTACGCCATCATGCTCAAAACCTTTTTACATACTTTAGGCATTTTGCCCAATCAGCATGAGCGGGAATCTGATCAAGAACCCGTGTTAATGAAAGTCACTTAAAGCAAGCCTTAACCTTATAGCGTTTAGAGCGTTTAGAGCGCTTAGCTTTATAGCGTTTAGCAAAACAAGCCAGCACGATGAAGATGCTGGCTTGTTGTATTGAAAGAAGACCAATGACTCTCTTTGAGGTTTAAATATTATTGAGAACCATGAAATGGGTCGAAAGTGGGGTGAAGTCGATCACCACATAGCTCTCTTGTTCGTTGACGAAGAGCGTCAGCGTTTGTTGATTTAGCGGGTCGAATAGAGTGTGCTCACCACAGGTTAACTGCCAATAAGTGGTCAATGCTTTAGGTAAATGCAGTTTTACGGTTTTGCCACTTGTGGCACTGAAGTTCGCGGCGATGATCAGCTTTTGTGACGGGTTAGAGCGAGCAAAAGCAAATAAGCCATCTTGTTGGTCGGAGAAGTGTTCGACATTGGCGGCGTACAGATCATGATATTCACCGGTCAGTGCGGGGCTCTGTTTGACTAAATTCAGTAATGTTGAGTAGAAATGGCGCAGCTGCTTCTCGCTCTCGTTTAATTGGCCACCATCAAATGCGCCGTTATTCATCCATTTTTGGTGTTGTGGAACACCGATATAGTCAAAAATAGAGGTGCGAGAAGGCTGGCCAAAGCCGGCATGTTCCGCTCCCGGTTCGCCCACTTCTTGCCCAAAATAAAGCAAGGTTGGTGAGCTGGATAAACAGGCTGAAATCAACATGGCTGGGCGTGCTTTATGTGCTTCCCCTGCAAATTCAGGCGAGGCAATTCTCTGCTCGTCATGGTTTTCCAAGAAATGCAGCATGTGATGCTCAATGTCGCGCAGTTGATATTCAATACGACCAATCTCTTTGGTAGAGCCGTGTCCTTGCATGATGGCTTTGAGACTATCGTAAAGGTCGACTTTGTCGTACAGATAGTCCATTTTCCCGAGCTGGATGTAATCGCGGTATAAATTTGGCTGATACACCTCTGCCATTAAAAAAGCATCGGGGGTTTGTAGTTTAATTGCCGAGTTGAGATAGCTCCAAAATTCAATCGGTACCATTTCGGCCATATCATAACGAAAGCCATCCACGCCTTTATCGATCCAATAAAGAACGATATCCCGAAATTTACGCCATGAATCCGGGACACTTTTGTCTTGCCAGAAAACGGCGTGTTCAAGGTGAGGTAGGAAACGGTATTGCTGCGGAAGCTCGGCAAAATCTTTGCTTCCATCCGGTTTGATGCCGTAGTTTATTTTGACGGTTTCATACCAATCATCGATGTTCGGCTTGGCTAAACGAGATCCATTGCCTGTCCATTTTGCGGGGTGTTCGTAAAACGGGGTGGCTAAATCTGGGTGGCATTCACCGCCCAACGGTAGCAATGAGGTGGGAATATCTGGCAGTTTAAAGGAGGTGTTGGGTAGGTAATAGAAGTTATTGTCCCTGGCGTATTGCACACTGGTATCATCATTTTCACCAAAATCATTGACTCCGACAGGGTTATTGAGCCCTTGATATTGGCGCGCCACGTGGTTAGGGACAATGTCGATGATGACTTTCATACTCGCTTGGTGTGTACGCTTAATCAAGGCTTCAAATTCGTGATTACGCTGAGCTGGGTCGTCGGCTAAATCAGGGTTTATCGAATAGTAGTCTTTAATGGCGTAAGGCGAGCCCGCTCTACCTTTGACAACACTTGGGTGATCATTCTCTATTCCCCATGCACGGTAATCACCCACCAGTGCGTGATGTAAAACACCGGTATACCAAATATGAGTGATCCCAAGTTGATGAATTGCATTGAGTGCATCGTCAGTGAAGTCACTTAATTTACCGACGCCATTTTGTTCTTTCGTTGCCCAAGGTGTGTAGCAACAGTTTGTATTACCGAATAAGCGCGTGAAAACTTGATAGATAGTGTATTTGTTGTAAGCCATAACGTGTCAACCTAAGCGATGATGGGATGCGAGAAATAGGAGATGAGTTGCAGGCTAATAGAAGTTGATGAAGACAGAATCATCCTTGGGTAGTGATTTTGGGGCGTAGAGAGAAAGAAGGCGTAAAAGTGTGATGCGGGAATGGTTTAGTCAACAAAATCCCACCGGGCGGTGGGATTTGTAAAGAAGCATTATGCTTATGAGCGTTTTTCTTGTTTAGGGCGAGGGCTACGACGCGGTGCACTTGAGTGCTCGTTATCACGCTTTTTCAAGTGGTAATTTAAAATGGAAATAGGCACGTCTTTTTTCGGTGTGAAACCTTCAATTTCTTTACGCACAAGCAAATGTCCTAAGCGGCTTTCAATCATGCACAAGTTTTTAAAATCATCGCGTGATACGAGAGAAATTGCTTCACCGGTTGCACCAGCACGACCGGTTCGTCCAATACGGTGAATGTAGTTCTCCGCAGGATAAGGCAAGTCGTAATTCACCACTCTTTCTAAGTTGTCAATATCAATACCGCGCGCGGCAACGCCCGTTGCAATCAAAAATTGCAGTTTACCTGCTTTGAAATCGGCTAATAATTTTTCACGAACTTCTTGGCTACGGCCACTGTGAAACGCCTCTGCCGCAATGCCACGCTTTTCCAGTTGGCTCGCCAGCTTTGCCGCACCGTGTTTGGTTTCGATGAAAATCATCGCCTGTTGCCATTGGTTTTCAGTAATCAAATGGCTCAGTAGTGCAGATTTTTGATCTTTATCGACAGTGATAATCCACTGCTCGATTTGATTTGGTGTGCGGTTGTAACCAGCGACATCAATTTCAATCGGATCATTAATGGCTGATTTGGCCAACTCGCGCACTGGGCGAGAAAGGGTCGCCGAAAACAGCAAGTTCTGACGGTTTAGTGGCAGGCGATCAACAATTTTATTGATGTCTTCAATGAAACCCATGTCGAGCATGCGGTCAGCTTCATCCATCACCAACACTTCAAGCTCATCAAAATGAACGGCGCGTTGGCCATACATATCAAGCAAGCGCCCCGGCGTGGCGATCAAAATATCCACCCCTTCAATCAAGCGTTGTTTTTGTTTTTGCGAATCGACACCGCCGTACATCGCAAGGCAGGTTAAGGGCAGATACTTGGCGTATTGAGTGACGTTCTCTTCCACTTGCAGAGCCAATTCGCGAGTGGGCGCTAAAATTAATGCGCGAACACGTTTGGCGCGCTGAGTTGTTCCTTGACTAAGCATCTGCAAAATGGGCAGTACAAAGCTAGCGGTTTTACCCGTGCCGGTTTGCGCTGCCGCAATGACATTTTTACCCGTCAAAATGGCAGGGATTGCCTGTTCTTGAATCGGTGTTGGGGCAGAATAGCCGAGTTCGTGAACGGCTTTTAAGATTGGATCGCTCAATCCTAGGTTGGAAAATGGCATGCGGGCTCTCAGAGTTAAAAAGTCAAAACAGTTAGCAAGCGATGGCTTTCTCATCGTAAGGCGCTACGCCCTAATACTTTGAGTGCAACTCATCGCAAATTCGGCGCATTCTAGCATGAACTTTTCAAATGCGGTGAGATACCTCAGTGTCAGCGATTGTCTCCTTATTCAGAATAGCGCCTCGTTGCCGAGTCACTAATATGAGATACCAATAAGATTGTTATCAATGAGTGCAGGGAGTTGGATTGGCATCACAGAGCTTTTAGAACAAGTGGGATCTATTTTCGATATATTAACCTTACTTATTTGTCAGGGAATAGATTCATGGAATATCAGCAGCTACCGATTCAGTATACTGTGGTGAGTGCGTTAAAATTAGTCCAAAAAAATTGGCTGACTCTCATGCTGCAATCTTCACCTTTTTTGGTGGTGAATCTCTATTTCACGATTGGTGTTGTTGACCTTGATGATCCACAACAGTTGTTCACATTAACGAATGTGATTGTTTATGTGCTTTATACGGTAACGGCGGCGATGGCGACAGTGCGCTTGCATCGTTTGGTTCTGCTGGGTGAAAAATCTTGCCGTTTGAGCACGATTTTTTATTTAAGTTCGCGTGAATTGCGCTTTATTGGATGGTGGGCTGCTTTAGGCGCTATGCTGTTTGCCATTCTAATCATACCCATGTTTATCATTGGCTCGCTGGCAAATATAGTGACTATGCCAATGTGGTTAATCCAGCTTTGTACCTATGCCGCAATGCTGCCTATTGGTTGGTTTATCTCCCGCTGGTCATTAGTTTTGCCAGCAACAGCACTAGATCATCAACCTAGAGGTTTGAGTGTCGCGTGGCAAATGTCAAAGCCCCACGCCAAAGCACTATTTGTGCTGATAGGTGTGATCCCCATGCTTATCAACGCACTACTACAGCCCTTGTTTAATCTGCATTTTCTGCCATTGACATTACTATTGTCACTCGTCTGGTTAGTGGTTTGTGCGGTTGAGATTTGTGTGTTGTCGCTCAGCTTTCAGTGGATTGTGCAGCGAGAAGCGATTACCCAGAACCAAGAGTTACGCATTCCTGAATTTACCGCTTAAACAAGCCCTGTATTCACACAGGGCTTGATGAGGATTGAACGGTATTACTATTCACAAGGTGGTGATAGGTGGATTAACGCTAAGCCGCCTAATGAGGTTTCACGATATTTCCGATTCATGTCTTTCCCCGTCTGGTACATGGTCTCAATCACTTTATCTAGAGAAATTAAGCATTTGCTGGTCCGTTTTAGGGCCATGCGTGAAGCGTTAATCGCTTTCACGGCTCCCATTGCATTGCGTTCGATGCAAGGGACTTGAACTAAGCCACCCATTGGGTCGCATGTCATACCCAATGAATGCTCCATGGCAATTTCAGCCGCCATGCAAATTTGTTCGTTGCTACCACCTCTTAGAGCGGTCAACCCTGCCGCTGCCATTGAGGAAGAGACTCCAATCTCCCCTTGACAGCCTACTTCGGCCCCCGAAATAGAAGCATTGGTTTTGTACAAAATACCAATAGCGCCAGCCACGGCGAGAAAATCTTTCAACTGCTTAGTGTCAAGCTCTCGGATAAAGCGGTGGTAATACATTAATACGGCGGGTATCACTCCTGCCGCGCCATTGGTTGGCGAGGTAACCACTTGCCCTCCCGCTGCATTTTCTTCACTGACCGCGAAAGCAAACAGGTTAATCCAGTCCATGATCTCCATTGGGTCACTTTCAATCGCCGCGTTAGCTTCCAGCTTTTTGAGCAGTGCTGGTGCGCGGCGCGTGACATGCAACCCACCTTCGAGAATGCCTTCCGTTTCAAAGCCGCGCTGCATGCAGAGCGACATCACTTTCCAAATTTGATCGGCTTTGTGGTTAATCGTTTCAAGGTCATGAAACGCTATTTCATTGCGCAAAACGAGACTGCCTAAACTTAAGCCATGTTTTTCGGCTTTAAAGAGTAATTCATCAGCTGAAGTAAAAGGAAATTCGACCTCCACGGGTGCATTTGCACTACCGTGTTCCAACTCTTTGGCGGTAGCAACAAAACCGCCTCCCACCGAGTAGTAAGTTTCAAAGGCTAACGTTTCTCCTTGCGCTCCAAAAGCGGTAATCGTCATACCATTTTCATGTAAGGGAAGATTAGTATTTTGGAAGAGGAGGTCAGTTTTTAGCTGGAATGGAATGAGCTTTTTTCCCGCTAAATTAAGCTCACCGTGTTCAATAGCATGCGCTAGCGCTTGATTGGCGCTGGTGATTTTGATGGTGTCAGGCTTATTGCCCAGCAGACCTAATATCACGGCCCGATCAGTGTGGTGGCCACGTCCTGTAAGTGATAATGAACCGTAAAGGTCAATCTGCACTCTTGCCACTTGCGTTAAATCAGCAATGATTTGGCTAAATTGATAGCCTGCAATCATTGGCCCATTGGTGTGTGAGCTAGAAGGGCCCACACCAATTTTAAAAATATCAAAAATGGATAACATCGACTTCACCTTGAATGTGACCTGTAATAGGTGACAACTTTGCCTAATAATACCCTAGTCTAGAGCTCAAGTATTTGCTAACGTGCAAAAGTCTAACCAAAACCATATTATGAGGACTTCGCATGTCGATTTGGGATCAAGTAACACTGCACACTCGCTATGGTGAATTACCCTCGGTTTTTTATTCTCAAGTGAACCCAGCGCCTTTAGACAATGTGCGTTGGGTTGCTTGGAATGCCTCACTGGCTGGCGATTTGTCTTTACCAACACAACCTAATGATGAGCTACTGCACAGCCTGTCTGGCCAAGTTATTCCCACGCAATTTAAGCCATTAGCGATGAAATACGCGGGCCATCAATTTGGTATTTATAACCCTGATTTAGGTGATGGCCGTGGGTTACTGTTGGCCGAAATCGAGAGTAAAACGGGGGAAGTGTATGATCTGCATTTGAAAGGTGCAGGGCTTACGCCTTATTCGCGTATGGGGGATGGCCGCGCCGTACTGCGCTCCACTATTCGTGAATACTTGTGTAGCGAGGCGATGGCGGGTCTTGGGATTGCGACCACAAGAGCATTAGCGATGATGAGCAGTGACACGCCTGTTTATCGAGAAAAACAAGAGCGAGGTGCGCTGCTGGTACGTGTAGCGCAGAACCATATTCGCTTTGGCCATTTTGAACATTTTTTCTATACCAACCAATTAGCAGAGCAAAAGCAACTGGCTGATAAAGTGATTGAGTGGCATTACCCTGATTGCCTTACACAAGAAAAACCTTATGCGGCCATGTTTAGTCACATTGTTGAGCGTACTGCTAAGATGATTGCCGATTGGCAAGCGGTTGGATTTGCCCATGGTGTGATGAATACCGACAACATGTCTATCCTCGGTCAAACCTTTGACTACGGTCCTTTTGCTTTTCTCGACGATTATGAACCGACTTATATTGGCAATCACTCCGATTATCAAGGCCGCTACGCGTTTGATCAGCAGCCGCGTGTGGCGTTGTGGAACCTGTCCGCTTTAGCACATGCATTGTCACCGTTAGTTGAAAGAAGCGATCTGGAAGCGGCTCTCGCTCAGTTTGAAGCGCAGCTCGGCCGTTATTTTAGCCAGCAAATGCGTTGTAAATTGGGGGTGTTGGCCTCTCTGTCCGGTGATTCTGTGTTGTTTGAGCAAATGTTTGAGTTATTAACCAAAAATCACACCGACTACACTCGCTTTTTCCGGCAACTATCCAACTTGGATCGAGAAGGGGAGCAACCTGTATTGGATCTCTTCATTGACCGCGCTGCCGCTCAGTCTTGGCTTGAACAGTATCTGGCTCGTTGTGAGCGAGAAATCGACAGTTCGGGGAACGCAATTTCGATTGAGCAGCGCTGCGCAGAGATGAGAAAAGTGAATCCGAAATATATTTTGCGTAATTATTTGGCTCAACAAGCGATTGATAAAGCAGAACAGGGTGATTACCAACAAGTGCACCAATTAGCACAATTGTTAGCCAACCCTTATGCCGAGCAACCGGAAAAGAGTCATTTTGCCCAGCTTCCTCCTGAATGGGGGAAAAAAATGGAAATCAGTTGTTCCTCATAAGTAACGCATTTTGTGATCTCTATCTAGACAGAATTCAAACTTTACATAAATATCAATAATCAAAAAAATGACCTATAGCTACACTAGGCCGATCAGTTGAAAATATGGATAGTGGACATGCAGGCAAGAACGCGCATTCTAGTCGTGGATGATGACGAAGAGATTCGGCAATTATTAGATGAGTACTTGACGAAGTCTGGTTTTGATATCGTCACCACCGCGGATGGCATCGAGCTATTAGCCTATTTGGAACGTAACAGTTATCCCGATCTTATTTTGTTGGATGTGATGATGCCCGGAGACGATGGTTTTACTTTATGCCAAAAAATCCGTCGTCATTCGAACGTTCCTATCATTATGTTGACCGCGGTTTCTGATGAAACTGACCAAATCATTGGTTTAGAAATTGGCGCGGATGATTATGTGGCGAAACCTTTTAACCCGCGTCAGTTAATGGCGCGCATCAAGGCTTTGCTGCGCCGGGTACAAGTCAATGATGAAAAAACAACCGATGCGTTGCCCAAACAAATTACGTTTGGTGATTGGCAGCTCGATACCTTGTCACACCGAATTACACATCTAGAGCGTGCCGATGAGCATGACTTGTCGGGCAGTGATTTTGCACTACTGATGCTGTTTTTAACCCGGCCTAAGGAAGTGCTTGATCGCGATACCATCTCATTTGCTACTCGTGGACGTGAAGCGCTCCCTTTTGAGCGAGGTATCGACGTGCAACTTAGCCGTTTACGTCAGCGATTGGGTGATAGTGCAAAATACCCTCACTATATTAAAACCATGCGTGGCAACGGTTATATTCTGGCCGTTCCGGTCAGTTACGGCCATTAAAAATGACGCTAAGACGTCTCTTTTCACGCTTAAAACCCAACTCTCTTGTCTCACGAACACTGCTGCTGACTTTGTTGGCGGTGGTGATAGCGCAGGGCATTGCAACGGCGATTTGGTACAGCCAATCTAAACAAAAAGAGTTGGAAGGGATCAGTTCCGTTTCTTCTAGCATGGCTGGTATGTTTGCTTCCACCGTGACCTTTTTTCAATCACTACCCGTCAAGTATCGGCATATCGTGCTGGATCAAATTCGCAATATGGGGGGAACCCGTTTTTTTGTCTCATTCAATAAAGAGCCATTGACTGTGGAGCCGATTATCGATACGCCGCTCAAGCGAGCTTCAGTCGACGCGGTGAGGGAAGTGTTGCAACAAAAGCTCAATAACGTTGAGAGTATTCAAGTTGAATTTACCAAACCAGAACATTTGCGGTTACTAAAAAACGATATTTTTCTCAGCGACTTACCCAAGTCGTGGGCCTACCATACACTCACACTTGAACCGCTAAACCCGCCAGTGCTGGTGGTGCAAATTGAACTCTCAAGCCATGAATGGGTTTACGTGGCGGCGCTACTTCCCGCTCCATACGTGAAATTGGATGACACTCTACTAAGAAAAGAGCAGATCTTATTTCTCTTTTTTTCCACCACCATTTTGTTAGCGTTGACCTACTTGCTTATGCGCCGCCAAGTTCGGCCACTGAGAAATTTAGCCAAAGCGGCGAATGAGATGAGTATGGATATTGCCCAGCGTCCCTTGCGTGAAGAGGGGGCGACAGAATTGATCACTGCGACCCGCGCATTCAATCGTATGCAGCAACGAATTCGACGTTACGTGGCCGATAGAGAGCATCTGTTTTCTGCCATCTCTCATGATTTAAAAACACCCATCACCCGCTTACGCCTAAGGGCTGAATTGCTCGAAAGCGATGTTAAGCGCGAAAAATTTAACCGCGATCTCGATGAGCTAGAGATGATGGTTAAAGGGGCATTGCAGTGCGTGCGAGATACCGATTTACACGAAAATAACAGCAGTATTGATCTCAATGAGATGATTCAGACGATTGCTGAAGGGTACAACTTAACTCGCCAAGTGGTCCATTTTACGCCTACACAGCTTGAACCGATAATCGCTAAGCCTTTAGCTATTCAACGAGTATTGACAAACTTGATTGGCAATGGTGTGAAGTATGGTCAGCAAGTGTGGGTGAAGTTGGAAGAAAATCCAGAGTGGGTGGTTATCACCATTCAAGACCAAGGCCTGGGGATCCCGATAGATAAATTAGAAGCGGTCTTTGAGCCCTATTTTCGCCTTGCCGATGATGACCAAGGCCACGGTCTTGGTCTTGGAATATGCCGAAGTATTTTACATGGACACGGCGGAGATCTCATTTTACGCAATCCAGCTCACGGTGGTCTGGAAGCACAAGTCTTTATCCCACCTACGTTAGCGGTGTAGTGTAACGCTTTCGTTACGTTAAAATTACGGTTTGTTTCAACGAAAAAAATTTTCTTTGATTAGACTAGTAGGTAAACGATCAGCACTTTAATGGTTAATAAAAGTTTGCGAATCAGGTTTGCCGAATCAAAACCAAGGAAGATGATGATGAAATTTAATAACACTCTGCTTGCTTTATCTTTCCTCTCTGCCTCTTTCATCCCTTCGACTCACGCTGGTGAAGTGGAAGTACTCCATTGGTGGACTTCCGGTGGTGAAGCCAAGTCGATAGCTGTGCTCACCGAAATGTTGGAGCAGCAAGGCCATAGTTGGAAAGATTTCGCTGTCGCAGGTGGTGGTGGTGAAAGTGCCATGACGGTATTGAAAACGCGCGCGGTGTCGGGTAACCCACCGTCGGCGGCTCAAATTAAAGGACACGATATTCAAGAATGGGCGGGGCTTGGTTTTCTCACGAATCTTAATGATGTAGCCAAACAGGGTGGTTGGGATGAAGTCGTACCACCGATGATCACCAATGTCATGAAGTGGAATGACCAGTATGTGGCCGTGCCAGTTAACGTGCATCGCGTCAACTGGTTGTGGGTTAACCCTGCGGTACTAGCTAAAGTGGGTGCTAAAGTGCCAACTACGTTAGACGAGTTTTTTGTTGCGGGCGATAAGATCAAAGCCGCGGGTTATGTGCCACTGGCGCACGGTGGCCAACCTTGGCAAGACGCGACGGTTTTTGAAGCGGTGGCGTTGAGCGTTCTTGGCTCACAAGATTACGTGAAAGCGTTTGTTGAGCTCGATATGGCTGTGCTCGCGGGCGACAAAATGGTTGACGTGTTCAGCCAGTTTAAAAAAGTTCATGACTACATTGATGTTAACTCTCCAGGCCGTGATTGGAACGTTGCGACTTCAATGGTGATAAATGGTGAAGCGGCGATGCAGATCATGGGCGACTGGGCAAAAGGGGAGTTTACCGCTGCGGGCAAAGTTGCGGGTAAAGATTACCTGTGCGTGGCCGCGCCAGGTACGGCCGATCAATTTATCCATAATGTCGATAGTTTTGTCTTTTTTGAGCTAACTGATGCAGACAATAAGCAGGCGCAAAAAGCGCTAGCCGCCACGATCCTAGATCCTAAATTCCAAGAGGTATTTAACCTCAACAAAGGCTCGATCCCGGTACGCACAGATATGAATATGTCAAAATTTGACCAGTGCGCGTTGGACTCAATGGCGGCCTTTAAAGCGACGGCTAAGTCCAACAACCTTGTGCCCAGTATTGCCCATGGTATGTCGACAACCAGCTATGCCCAAGGCGCGATTTTTGATGTCGTAACGAACTTCTTCAATGATCCGAAAGCGGATCCAAAACAAGCAGCACAAAAACTAGCGAAAGCGGTGAAAGCTGCGATGTAGCCCTAACCCCCAGAGTGGGTAGGTTTTTTAGCCTGCCTGCTCACCCTCTTCTTGTAGCACACCACTTTCTGTGTGCTACTAACATAATCTGTCGGTTCTAACCAATTAGCGCGCTCTCCGATAAAGAGCTCGGGGGGAGTGCCCAAACTAGGCTTGCTGTTTGGGCGGAGGGTGCGCTTCCTTCCCGTTTCACATTTTTTGTCATTCTCATCGCCGCCCTTTGATGGATTTAGCTGGGTGTCATTTCCCACCCAAAATTCATATTCCTTGGGTCATTTTCTACCCATTTTTGCTTTCTATCATAAGATTCTATGGGTTGTTGTTAACTGAATAGCTGGTGACACCTTATGGTTACTGGCTTGTTAATGGAATGTGTCATGTTGGCTTGTTAATGGAATGTGTCATGTTGGCTTGTTAATTGCCTTATAGAAAACAACCAGCACCCATTGATGGGGCTGATATGTTCAATCAAGGAGAATAATAATGTTAAAGCCACTGACTTTGCTGACCGCTTCCATTCTTGCTGTAACCAGTTTTAATGCGGCCGCAAATTGCGACCCCGGCGAAATCGTCATTAAGTTTAGCCACGTCACGAATACAGATAAGCACCCTAAAGGTATTGCGGCTTCGCTGCTTGAAGAGCGTGTTAATAAGGAGATGAATGGTAAGGCTTGCCTACAAGTTTTCCCTAATTCAACCTTATACGATGACGACAAAGTATTGGAAGCCATGCTAAACGGCGATGTGCAGCTAGCGGCGCCTTCATTATCAAAATTTGAAAAATTCACCAAAAAATTCCGTATTTTTGACCTGCCATTCCTATTTGAGGATGTGGACGCAGTTGACCGTTTCCAAAACTCAGCTGACGGTGAAAAACTAAAGAATTCAATGACACGTCGTGGTGTGAAAGGGTTGGAATTTTGGCATAACGGTATGAAACAGATGTCAGCCAATAAACCTCTACTCGTTCCGGCGGATGCAAAAGGATTAAAGTTCCGCGTGCAAGCATCTGATGTACTGGTGGCTCAGTTTGAGCAGCTTGGTGCAAACCCGCAAAAAATGTCTTTTGCAGAAGTGTATGGCGGTTTGCAAACTAAAGTTATTGATGGTCAAGAAAATACATGGTCCAACATTTACGGTAAGAAATTCTTTGAAGTGCAAGATGGCATTACCGAAACCGATCACGGCATTTTGGACTACCTAGTGGTGACATCGAGCAAGTGGTGGGACAGCCTGCCAGCCGACGTGCGTGACCAGTTCGCGACCATTTTAAAAGAAGTCACTGAAGCGCGTAATGCGGAATCAAATAAAGTCGAGCTCCAAAATAGACAATACGTGTTGGAAGCCGGAGGCGTGATCCGCACTCTCACACCTGAACAGCGCCAGCAATGGGTTACAACGCTCAAGCCTGTGTGGCAGAAATTTGAAAAAGACATCGGTTCAGATTTGATTGAGGCAGCGCTGGCTTCAAACAAATAATCAGCCTCCAACCCCACCTTGCGTGGTGGGGTTGGACTCAACGCGTTTATTGCTCGTCTCATTGATAACTAACCTGAAGCCGTGCGGTGACCTTGAGTCAATTCCGATAATTACTATGAGAGCGATGTATCACATGGAACACTCTTTTTTCTCTAAAGTCGGCCGATTTACCGATGCGATTGAAGAAATGCTGATTGCATTCTTCTTGGGCTCGATGACCTTATTAACGTTCGTTAACGTTGTTTATCGCTATGTTTTTAACGGCAACATTTTATGGGCATTGGAATTAACCGTGTTCATGTTTGCATGGATGGTACTGGTTGGTGCGTCCTATGGGGTAAAGAAACACTTTCACATCGGAGTTGATGTGGTTATTAACATGGTGCCTGCAACCATGCGAAAAGTATCTGCACTGGTCGCGGTGGCTTGTTGTTTAACCTTTTCTATTTTACTGCTCATCGGTTCGTGGAATTACTGGTATCCGTTTGCGACTGAGCGTGCTTGGTATGAAACCGACGATATTCCTATGCCGGAAATGCTGCAATTTCTCTCCGATTGGCTCAATGAAGGGGAGCGCTATGAAAAAATGCCGCGCTTTATTCCATACATGGCATTGCCTATCGGAATGGGATTACTCACTTTTCGCTTTTTACAAATCGCCTATCAAATTCTCAGCGGTAAGTTAGACAGAATGATTTCTGGCCATGAAGCCGAGGAAGATCTTGAAGCGCTGAAAGCGGAAATGGCACAAGTGAGCGAGACCATGTTAGAGCCGAACCGCGAAGCGACCCCGCCTATTGATTCTCGCAAGGAGCGTTAATTCATGGATATTTTACTGCTGTTTGTTATGGTCATCGGCTTTATGCTAGTCGGTGTACCCATTGCTATCTCGCTCGGATTATCCAGCGTTCTGTTCCTACTTTGGCACTCCGATACTTCTTTAGCGTCAGTGGCTCAAACCTTGTTTAACGCTTTTGAAGGCCATTACACTTTGCTTGCGATTCCATTTTTTATTTTGGCTTCCAGCTTTATGTCAACCGGAGGTGTGGCAAAACGCATTATCCGTTTCGCTATCGCTATGGTGGGTTGGTTTCGGGGAGGGCTGGCGATTGCTTCGGTAGTGGCCTGTATGATGTTTGCAGCGCTGTCAGGTTCTTCACCGGCGACAGTGGTGGCGATCGGCAGTATTGTTATTGCCGGAATGGTTAAAAATGGCTACAGCAAAGAGTTTGCCGCTGGGGTTATTTGTAATGCTGGCACATTGGGCATCTTGATCCCACCTTCGATTGTGATGGTCGTGTACGCAGCCGCGACCGATGTATCGGTAGGGCGCATGTTTTTAGGCGGTGTGATCCCAGGTTTATTAGCGGGTTTGATGCTGATTGTTGCTATCTACATTTTTGCACGAATTAAAAACCTGCCGAAACAACCTTTTGTGGGTTGGAAAGAAGCGGTCTTCGCCGCCAAAGATGCCAGCTGGGGTTTGTTGCTGGTGGTGATCATTCTCGGCGGGATTTACGGTGGTATCTTTACGCCAACCGAAGCGGCTGCGGTGGCAGCGGTATACGCTTTCTTGATTGCCAATTTTGTTTACAAAGATATGGGGCCTTTCGCCGACAAAGAAAATACCAAACCTGCCTTGGTCAAAATCGTGCAAGCCTTTTTCCATAAAGATACGCAAGCGACTTTGTTTGATGCAGGCAAACTGACCATCATGCTGCTGTTTATTATCGCCAATGCATTGATATTGAAACATGTTCTGACCGAAGAGCGCATTCCGCAAATTATTGCCGAATCGATGCTTTCCGCCGGTCTCGGGCCTATAACATTTTTGATTGTAGTCAACATATTACTGCTACTTGGTGGTCAGTTTATGGAGCCATCAGGGCTGCTGATCATTGTTGCTCCATTGGTCTTCCCCATCGCCATCGCACTCGGTATTGACCCCATTCACCTTGGGATAATGATGGTGGTGAACATGGAAATAGGGATGATCACACCGCCCGTCGGGTTAAACTTGTTTGTCACCGCAGGGGTAGCCAAAATGTCGATGATGAATGTGGTGAAAGCGGCGCTACCGTGGGTGGCGATTATGTTCCTATTTTTGATGATTGTGACCTACGTGCCTTGGATTTCCACTTGGTTACCAACCACCTTAATGGGGCCGGAAATCATCACTAAGTAACCAAAATGCTGACCTGAAATTTCTATGGCTGCGGTATGTTATTAGAGCTCTATATTTTATAGAGCTCTTTGTCTAATCCGTAACGCTGCATTTTGTCGTACAACGTTTTACGCGGTACGTTGAGTCTTTCCATTGTTTCATTGATACGCCCACCACACTCAATCAATGCTTGTTCAATCACTGATTTTTCAAATTCGGCCACTTGTTCGACTAAATGGGTGGGTAACTTTTGTGATGGCTCGCTGTCGCCTAACTGAGCCAGTTTCCCCAATAGCACATAGCGCTCTGCGGCGTTGCGTAGTTCGCGCACGTTTCCCGGCCAGTCATGGCTGATTAAGCGCTGCATTTCAGGTTGAGAGAGTGCGGTTGCCGCTTTACCGTAACGAGCCGCGGCCACTAACAAAAAGTGATGGAAAAGCGCAGGAATATCCTCTTTACGTTGGCGAAGTGGTGGAATATCTAATGTGACAATGTTTAAGCGATAGTAAAGATCTTGACGAAAGGTGCCTGCTTGAGCTGCTTGCTTTAAATCGACTTTTGTTGCGGCGATGACTCGAATATCCAGAGGGATCAAGGTATTGGATCCAACTCGTTCAATGACTCTTTCTTGCAATACGCGTAATAAACGAATTTGCGCCTGCATCGGCATTGATTCAATCTCATCCAGAAATAAGGTGCCGCCTTGTGCATGTTCAAATTTGCCAATGCGTTTGGTTTCAGCGCCAGTAAAGGCGCCTTTTTCATGGACGTAAAGTTCACTTTCTATCAAATTTTCAGGCACTGCGCCGCAGTTCAGTGCGACGAAATTGAGCTCGCGGCGAGAACTCTGCTCATGTAACGAGCGAGCAACCAGCTCCTTTCCTGTGCCAGTTTCGCCAAACAGTAGAATGTCAGCCTGAGTGTCGGCGACATGAGTGATGGTGTCCCTTAACGCTTGGATGTTGCCAGTATTACCGATAATGCGTGGTCCAAGAGTTTGGCTCGCTTTTAAGCTGCGTTTTAGCTGCTGATTTTCTAACGTTAAGTGGCGTTTTTCTATCGCGCGGTGGATGGTTTCTATCAAGCGTTCAGTAGCAAAAGGTTTTTCGATAAAATCGTATGCGCCATCGTGCATCGCTTGTACGGCCATCGAAATATCGCCATGTCCTGTGATCAAAATAACAGGGACCTCAGCATCTTGATGATGAATCGAGTTGAGTAAGCTCTGGCCACTGAGGCCAGGTAAGCAAATATCGCTCACCACCACAAGAGGCAGCCCGTCTGCTTTGGCCGCCAGTAAAGCTTCTTCCGCACTGGAAAATAACCGCGCTGTGAGGTCGGCGAGCTCGAAACTTTGCGCAATGGCGATACGGATATCCGCCTCATCATCGATAAAAAATACATCACACATTGGTTGTCCTTAACTGCTTTTTATCTTTAAACCATACTTTGTCTGTAAATCACACGCTTGGCGTAACGATCGGTAGAGAGACTGAAAATCGCGCCCCACACTGCGGTGAACTGGTCATCGTTAACTCACCGTCCATGCTTTGTATTATCTGCTGTGAAATCGACAAGCCTAAGCCTAAGCCATTTTTTTTCGTGGTGAAAAACGGTTCGAAAAGATGGGCTATTTTTTCTTGTGTAATTCCCGGGCCGTTATCATCAATATGGATCAACACTTGAGAGGCCTTGCACTCAGTGCTCAAACGAACGCATTTTTGATGTTGTTCCTCAAGGGCCTGCATCGCGTTGGTTAGCAAGTTAATCAAGACTTGTTCTAGTTGGATTGGATTGACACGCACCCAAAGATCCATCGCGGGTAATTCCATCTCAAACTGAATCAAATTCGATTTAAATTGCGGTTGCATCAACTCTTTTGTCGACAAAATAATCGGTAATAATTGCGCGTTCACTTTCTCATCGGTGTTACTTTTTCGCGCAAACGATTTGAGCTGTTCACTGATTTTAGCCATGCGTTCGGTGAGCGCTGAAATGCGAGTCAAGTTGTCATCGGTCCGTTCCGGCTTACCATTGGCTAAAAAACGCCGCCCATTGTCGGCAAAACTGCGGATAGCGGCCAGTGGGTTATTCAGCTCGTGACTAATACTGGCGGACATTTGCCCAAGCACAGCCAGTTTCGCTGCTTGGATCAATTCATCTTGAGTTTGGCGTAACATGCTCTCTGTTTTACTTCGCTCCGCAATTTCCGCGTGCAGTGCAGAGGTTCGCTCCATCACCAGAAACTCTAATTTTTGTTTTGCTTCAGACTGTAACTGTTCGATTTGGCGCTGTTTGAGCTGGCGGTGATGAACCAGTAATAGCCCTAAGTAGACGATGGCAAACAGCATGCTGTTGATCAGAGTAAATCCAAAGCTATCCCAGAAAATGTTTATTTTGGGAGATAAAACCCGAATGTTTAGCCCGATACTGGGCAGCGGTTTGGTTGAAACGATGAAATCGCCTTTAATCCAAGTTTGATAAGGATTTTCCCATTCGGCAACGGATGCGCTAAAATCGCCGCTCAATCCGAGTGAGCGAATGGAGGTATCAAGATATTGGCGGCTATTTTGAACCGCAATTCGATCGCTTTCGCTCAGCATGGCAACACTTTTAAACAGCCACTCCGGTTGGCTGGACATGAAAATAATGTTGTTGTCGTCGGTGGCGACAAAATAGCTTTGTTTGCTCTGCCAGTTTTCCTCAATCGCGGAAAGGTCCATCTTTACTACCACTACGCCAATGACATCTGCGGCATAAACGATAGGGTAGGAGTAGTAATATCCTCGTTGCCCCGATGTTGATCCTAACGCAAAATATTGGCTCTCTTGCCCAGTTATGGCCGTTTTAAAGTAAGGCCGCCAAGCGAAGTTTCGGCCAATAAATGAATGAGTGAGGTGCCAGTTACTTGCTGCGATCGTGTTGCCATATTGGTCGATGAGATAGGTGTCAGCGGCTTGAATCACTTCATTGACCTGTTCTAAATAGCGATTAGTGATTTCAATTTGGGCGCTATTGCTGGGGCTGTGTAAAGCGTCAATGAGTTCTTTATCTTTGGCTAGCAATCTTGGGATATGTGCATATTTATCAAGTTTTGTGGTGATGTGGCTAGAGAATCGCTCTAGCTGAGCTTGATGTTCAATCAATAAACTTTGGTAGTTGTGCCGCCAAACAAAATGCGCCCCAGCCGCGGTAGACAAAAGGAATAACGTTACAAAAATAAGGTTTACTCGGCGAATATGTAGCATCCTTTCTCCATGTTCAGCGGCGCGACAAGGGCAGTTCTTTTGCGAGAGATATCCATTTTTGCAAGTGATAATGCTCCCAGCATTGACTCATAATTCTACTGGTTTTCCTTTGGGTGATGTTTAAAAAGAGCGCAATTGTGGGGGGCAAAACAGGAGCAAGATCTCTTTTTACGCTTTTGGGGTAAAAAAAGCCTCGATTCCCTTGAAAAAGCCTTTATTGTCCCCATTTCAAAACTGTGCTTTTTCACGTTGGTGGAATTTTTAGCACTTAGAAAGCAATTTAGGGTACGGAATCATCTCTCTGCGGTGATTGGCTCGACAGCACGGATTCAGGTCGGTAGAATGTCGCGTCTAAATTTTCTGTCCTGAGACTAATCAGAGACACCTTTAAGACAGATTCGAGTCACTAAAGATGTCGCTTATTAGTCCAATGTTGGTTTTTTTCACCAATATTGATGCTGGTTTTAAAAGAAGTGTTCGGATAGAGCACAACACAAGGATGCAGCCAAGCACAAGGCATCGCCTAAGTTGCGGCTCATATTGCTCAGAAATACTGGGCCAGTTTTGAGGTTTATAAATAATGCAAGTTACTGTTGAAACGCTAGAAGGCCTAGAGCGCCGTCTGAATATTACTGTTCCTGCTGCTAACATCGAAGATGCAGTTACAAAAGAACTACGCAATATCGCTAAGAATCGTCGTTTCGATGGTTTCCGCAAAGGCAAAGTGCCTTTGAAAATGGTTGCGCAAATGTACGGTAAAGCGGTACGTCAAGACGTCATGGGCGAAGTGATGCAACGCCACTTCATTGAAGCTATCGTAAAAGAGAAAATCAACCCAGCAGGCGCACCAACATTCGCACCAGTTTCTATCGAAGAAGGCCAAGACCTTGTTTTCAATGCAACTTTTGAAGTATATCCAGAAGTTGAGTTAAAAGGTCTAGAAAACATCACTGTTGAAAAACCAGCGGTTGAAGTGAAGGAAGAAGACGTTGCTGAGATGCTAGAAACGTTACGCAAGCAACAAGCAACGTGGAAAGAAGTAGACGCAGCTGCGGAAGCGGGTTCGCGCGCGACGATCGATTTCGTTGGTTCTATTGATGGCGTTGAGTTTGAAGGCGGTAAAGCTGAAAACTTCCCTCTAGAAATGGGTGCAGGTCGCATGATCCCTGGTTTTGAAGACGGTATCGTTGGCAAAACCAAAGGTATGGAATTTGAAATCGACGTTAACTTCCCTGAAGATTACCACGCGGAAAATCTAAAAGGTAAAGCGGCGAAATTCGCAATTAAAATCAACAAAGTTGAAGTGCGTGAATTACCAGAGTTAAACGACGAGTTCGTTGCCAAATTCGGTGTCGCTGAAGGTGGCGTTGAAGCGCTGAAAGCTGAAGTTCGCAAGAATATGGAACGTGAACTTAAGCAAGCAGTAAAAAACCGCATTAAAGAGCAAGCGATTGAAGGTCTAGTCAAAGAGAACGATATCAATGTTCCTTCTGCACTGATCGATCAAGAGATCGACGTACTGCGTCAACAAGCTGCACAACGTTTTGGCGGTAACCCAGAAGCGGCCGCTCAACTACCACGTGAATTGTTCGAAGAACAAGCAAAACGTCGCGTAGTGGTTGGCCTACTTCTTGGTGAAGTGATCAAGTCTGAAGAGCTAAAAGCTGACGAAGATAAAGTGAAAGCATTGATCGAAGAGATGGCAACAGCGTACGAAGATCCAGCTGAAGTAATGGCATACTATTCTCAAAATCAGCAAATGATGAACAACATGCGTAACCTTGCTCTAGAAGAGCAAGCAATCGACGCGATCATTGCTAAAGCACAGGTTTCTGAAAAGGCTGTTAGCTTCAATGAGCTAATGAACCAGCAACCTGCTTAATAAGCAATATGTAGCGTAGGTGGTTGACTACAGGTTAACTATTCTGCTAACAATGGTCCGTGTGATACCCATCATTCGGGCCATTTATTTTAGGGACATAACAATATGAGCTACCAAGAAAAAAACGCAATGTCGCCAATTTTTGACGCGCTAGTACCCATGGTGGTTGAGCAGACTTCCCGCGGTGAGCGCTCATACGATATTTATTCTCGCCTACTCAAAGAACGAGTGATTTTCTTAACGGGTCAAGTTGAAGATCACATGGCTAACCTTGTTGTAGCGCAGCTGTTGTTTTTAGAATCGGAAAACCCTGATAAAGATATTTTCCTCTACATCAACTCGCCAGGAGGTAGTGTGACTGCTGGTATGTCAATTTATGACACCATGCAGTTCATCAAGCCGAATGTTAGCACTGTTTGTATGGGCCAAGCTTGTTCAATGGGAGCATTCCTATTGGCTGGTGGCGCTCCGGGGAAACGTTATGTGTTACCTAACTCACGCGTGATGATTCATCAGCCGTTAGGTGGTTTCCAAGGCCAAGCTTCGGATATCCAGATCCATGCTCAAGAGATCCTTACCATCAAGCAAAAACTCAACAAATTGCTTGCTGAGCATACAGGCCAACCGCTTGAAGTTATCGAGCGTGATACCGACCGTGATAACTTTATGTCTGCTGACCAAGCTGTGGAATACGGTTTAGTCGATGCAGTCTTGCGTCACCGTGGCGAATAACAGTTCTCAGAATTGTTTAACGCATTTTGGCGTAATTTGAGTTACACTCAGACGATTAAAAGTAAAGGCTAAGAGGTTAGCGAATGACAGACAAAAGCAAAGAGAGCGGTAGTAGTAAACTGTTGTATTGCTCTTTCTGTGGCAAAAGCCAGCACGAAGTTCGCAAGCTGATCGCCGGTCCTTCTGTTTACATCTGTGATGAATGCGTTGATTTATGTAACGACATCATTCGTGAAGAGATTAAGGATGTTCTGCCAAAAAAGGAATCTGAGGCGTTACCTACGCCGCATAAGATCCGTGAACATCTTGATGACTATGTGATTGGCCAGGAACATGCAAAAAAAGTGCTCGCAGTGGCCGTATATAATCACTACAAGCGTTTACGAAACGGTGATAAAACGAGCGATGGGGTTGAGTTAGGTAAGAGTAATATTCTTCTTATTGGCCCAACAGGTAGTGGTAAAACACTGCTTGCAGAAACATTAGCTCGCTTCCTAGACGTACCTTTCACAATGGCAGACGCCACCACATTAACTGAAGCAGGTTATGTCGGCGAAGATGTTGAAAACATCATCCAAAAGCTGCTGCAAAAATGTGATTATGACGTTGCAAAAGCGGAACGTGGTATCGTCTACATCGATGAAATTGATAAGATTTCTCGTAAAGCAGAAAATCCTTCAATTACACGAGATGTCTCAGGTGAAGGGGTTCAGCAAGCGCTGTTGAAATTGGTGGAAGGCACTATAGCTTCAGTTCCGCCGCAAGGTGGCCGTAAGCATCCACAACAAGAGTTTTTACAGGTAGACACATCCAAAATCCTCTTTATCTGTGGTGGTGCATTTGCGGGCCTAGATAAAGTGATTGAACAACGTGTTGCGACAGGTTCAGGTATTGGCTTTGGTGCGGAAGTTCGCTCTAAAGATGAAACCAAAACTATCGGTGAGTTGTTCAATCAAGTAGAGCCTGAAGATTTGGTAAAATATGGGTTGATCCCTGAATTTATCGGTCGTCTTCCCGTAACGGCTACCTTGACAGAGCTGGATGAAGAAGCTCTGATTCAAATCTTGTGTGAGCCGAAAAACGCGCTGACGAAACAGTACGCAGCCTTGTTTGAGTTAGAGAACGTTGACCTAGAGTTTCGTGAAGACGCATTGCGCGCCATTGCAAAAAAAGCAATGAACCGCAAAACGGGCGCACGTGGTTTACGCTCTATATTGGAAGGTGTACTACTCGAAACCATGTATGAACTGCCATCGGTAAACGATGTCAGCAAAGTGGTTATCGATGAATCAGTCATTAATGGTGAATCACAACCGCTACTAATTTACAGCGGAAATGAGAGCCAAGCGGCTGGCGCAGAGTAAATCTCAATCAGAAATATTTTAAGGAGGTAGCAAATACCTCCTTTTTTTTATTCTGTTATTGAATCCAGTGAGTTAGCCCCCATATACTCGGTAATCAGTTGAAGCGGAAGAGAGAATAATATGAACTTGGAACGTTCCGAGCGTATCGAGATCCCCGTACTACCTCTACGTGACGTGGTGGTTTATCCTCACATGGTCATTCCTTTGTTTGTTGGCAGAGAAAAATCCATCCAATGCCTTGAAGCGGCGATGGATAACAACAAGCAAGTGTTACTTGTGGCACAAAAGCAAGCGGAAACCGACGAACCGAAAATTGAAGATCTTTTTGAAGTCGGGACAGTTGCAACGATTTTACAACTTCTGAAATTACCTGACGGTACCGTGAAAGTGTTGGTTGAAGGCCAACAGCGAGCGAAAATTGATCGCTTCATCGAGCGTGAATTTTTCTCCGCAGAAGCGCAGTATCTTGTCACTCCTGAGTTGGATGATAAAGAGCAGGAAGTCGTCGTTCGCAGCGCAATCAACCAATTTGATGGTTTTATCAAACTCAATAAGAAAATCCCGCCTGAAGTATTAACGTCGTTAAATGGGATTGATGAAGCAGCGCGTTTGGCTGATACCATCGCCGCTCACATGCCATTGAAATTGATTGAAAAACAAAAAGTTCTCGAAATTGTTGATGTCAGTGAACGTTTGGAATTTTTAATGGGACAAATGGAAGCGGAGATCGATCTATTACAGGTTGAAAAACGCATTCGTGGTCGCGTTAAAAAGCAGATGGAAAAATCTCAGCGTGAGTATTACCTCAACGAGCAGATGAAAGCGATTCAGAAAGAATTAGGTGAGATGGATGACGCACCTGATGAATTTGAAATGCTGAAGAAGAAGATTGACGATTCCAAAATGCCGCAGGAAGCGCGCCAAAAAACGGAACAAGAGCTGCAGAAATTAAAGATGATGTCTCCAATGTCTGCAGAAGCAACCGTTGTGCGTAGCTATATTGATTGGATGGTCAATGTTCCTTGGGCAAAACGTTCAAAAGTTAAGAAAGATTTGGCAAAAGCTGAAGAGATTTTAAATGCCGATCACTACGGTTTAGATCGTGTCAAAGAGCGTATTTTAGAATATCTCGCGGTACAAAGTCGTATCAACAAGCTGAAAGGGCCAATTTTGTGTCTTGTTGGTCCCCCGGGCGTTGGTAAAACGTCTCTTGGCCGCTCGATAGCGGCGGCAACAGGTCGACAATATACCCGTATGGCGTTAGGTGGAGTGCGTGATGAAGCAGAAATTCGTGGTCACCGCCGTACTTACATCGGTTCTCTTCCGGGTAAGTTGATTCAAAAAATGGCGAAAGTTGGCGTGAAAAACCCACTGTTCCTGCTTGATGAAATCGACAAAATGTCTTCAGATATGCGTGGTGACCCATCTTCCGCATTGTTGGAGGTGCTTGATCCTGAACAAAATAGCACCTTTAACGATCACTATTTAGAAGTGGACTATGACTTGTCTGATGTCATGTTTGTTGCGACATCAAACTCAATGAACATCCCAGGTCCGCTGCTTGACCGTATGGAAGTTATCCGCCTTTCCGGATATACAGAAGACGAAAAGCTGAATATTGCTAAACGCCATCTAGTGACTAAGCAAGTTGAGCGGAATGGTTTGAAGCCTCATGAAATTGTTATCGAAGATTCAGCCATCATTGGTATTATCCGTTATTACACACGTGAGGCGGGCGTACGAAGCTTAGAGCGAGAGATTTCAAAAATTTGCCGTAAAGCGGTGAAGAAAATCTTGTTGAATAAAGACATAAAAACCGTGGTAGCCAACCAAGAGAATTTAAAAGAGTTTCTAGGTGTGCAACGTTGTGATTTTGGCAAAGCCGACGACAGTAACCAAATTGGCCAAGTTACGGGTTTAGCATGGACAGAAGTAGGCGGTGATTTGCTGACTATTGAAACCGAATCAATGCCTGGCAAAGGTAAGTTGACGCAAACTGGTTCTCTAGGCGAGGTGATGCAAGAATCCATTCAAGCTGCGATGACGGTGGTTCGCGCACGCGCCGAGAAATTAGGGATTAACGCTGATTTCTATGAAAAGCGTGACATTCACGTTCACGTGCCAGAAGGCGCAACACCAAAAGATGGCCCAAGCGCGGGTATTGCTATGTGTACGGCGCTTGTCTCTAGCTTGACGGGTAATCCTGTGAAAGCGGAAGTCGCGATGACGGGTGAGATAACGTTGCGTGGTGAAGTATTACCTATCGGCGGTTTGAAAGAAAAACTGCTCGCAGCACATCGTGGTGGTATCACCACCGTATTGATCCCAAAAGAGAATGAGCGTGATTTGGAAGAGATCCCTGCAAATGTGATTGCTGATCTAAAAGTCATTCCCGTTCAATGGATTGATGAAGTTTTGAAGATCGCACTTGAACGAGACCCTTCTGGGGTTGAATTTGAAGCTAAAAAATAGTGATGTGCAGCAAAAATAAGTAAAAGATCACGCTGATAGGCTTAAAAAGGCTTGTCAGCGTTTTTTTTGGGCGCTAACGTAAGCCCCTATAGCTTGCAGCCCAGATGTAATAAGGCTTCAAGCTAGTTTGGGAACTTAATGGAACGAAAAGTCACCGTTAAAAAATAATAATGGGTGACGCAAAGGGGAATCACAGTGAATAAAACACAATTAGTAGAAAAAATCGCAGAAAACGCTGACATCTCTAAAGCATCGGCAGGCCGTGCTCTTGATGCATTCATCGAAGCCGTTAGTGGCACTCTTCAATCTGGCGATCAAGTAGCGCTTGTTGGCTTTGGTACATTTAGCGTTCGCACTCGTGCAGCGCGCACGGGTCGTAACCCTAAAACGGGTGAAGAGATCCAAATCGCAGAAGCAAAAGTACCTGCTTTCAAAGCAGGCAAAGCGCTTAAAGACGCTTGCAACTAATCAAAATCGTTATTTTTTTGCGGCTTAAGCGCAAAATTAATTCGAACCTTTTGAAATTATGCGCATCCTACTGATGCGCATTTCTTTTTCTGATATTATCGCGCTATTCAATTTTTAGGCTGAAGTGTGAAGCTTCTTATCCGGAGAGCAGTTAGATTATGATGGATCGATTACGCGAAGGCGTGAACAGCATCGCGGTGAAAATTATTCTAGGAATGATTATCTTATCATTCGTATTCGCAGGTGTCGGTAGCTACTTGGTCAGCGGTGGCAGTAATGCTGCGGCTAAAGTTGGCAATAGTGAGATTGGCCGTGGTGAATTTGAACAAGCGTACCAGAACGAGCGCAATCGCATGCAATCCCAATTAGGGGATTATTTTGCTAACTTGCTCGCTGATCCTCAGTATGTCGAGTCATTTCGTAAGTCAGTGCTTGATCGTATGGTTAACGATTTATTGTTGGAGCAGCATGCACAATCACTAGGTTTACGAGTGAGCGATGATCAGGTTCGTAAAATGATTTTAGACATGCCTCAATTCCAGACAGGCGGTAAGTTTGACCAAGAAATCTATCAAGCGGCTCTTCGCCGTGCAGGTTTCTCTGCTGAAAGCTTTGCAGAATATCTACGTCGTGATCTTATCCGTAACCAGTTACTTAGTGCTATCCAAGGTAGTGAATTTACGTTGCAGGGTGAGGTTAATCAGCAAAGTGAACTGATCTCTCAAACCCGTGATATCCGTGCGCTCACATTGTCACTCAGCGACTTTGCTAAAAATGTTGAGTTGAGTGATGAAGAAATTACTCAATATTATCAACAAAATGCAGAGCGCTATACCCGTCCAGAGCAGGTTAAAGTGGCTTATATCGAGCTTTCTGCCCAACAATTGAAAGACCAAATTGTAGTGTCTGATGAACAGGCCGAGCAGTACTACCAAGAGCATTTAGACAAATACTCCACTCAAGCACAACGTAAAGTAAGCCATATTTTGGTTCAAGGTGATGATAAAACTAAAGCACAGGCAATTCTCGATGAACTGAATGCTGGCGCTGATTTCGCGACTTTAGCGAAAGAAAAATCAGAAGACGTAGGAAGCGCAGAAGAGGGTGGTTCGCTAGGTTGGATTGAACATGATGTGATGGACCCAGCTTTTGAACAAGCAGCCTTTGCTATCGAACAGATAGGGGATATCACAGGGTTGGTCAAATCTGAATTTGGCTATCACATTATCCGTCTTGATGATGTTAAAGCCCCTATCGCACAGCCCTACGCACAGGTTGCCTCTGAAATCAAAGCTGAAATGGTAGACCAAAAGGCCGCAGATCAGTTTTATGAGTTGCAGACTAAGCTAGAAAAAGTGGCATTTGAATCACCTGACTCTCTGGATGAAGCAGCAAACGCTATCTCAGCTAAGATTCAGAAAACCGATTTTATTTCTCAGCAAGATGCGCCTGAAATTCTTAAAAATCCAGCTGTTCTTCAAGCTCTTCTAAGCCCAGAGGTAAAAGAAGATAGGCTCAATTCTGAGGTATTAGAAGTTGCCCCAGAACATGTTATCGTTGTTCGTGTTGATGATGCTCGGGAACAAATAGTTCTTCCTTTGGCTGAAGTGAAAGAGCAAGTGGTTACTCAGCTTTCTAAAGTCAAAGGCGAACAACAAGCGATTGAGTTAGCCACAAAATTGATTGATACCCTAAAGCAAGGTGACCAATCCTTATTGGAACAGCGTGGGTTAAAATTTGCTGAGTTGGAAATGATTGATCGTAGCTCTCCATTGGCGAGTACGGTGTTTTCTCTCCCTAAACCCGCTACAGATAGTGTGGTTTACGGTCAAGCGAAAGCAATGAACGGTGATATTGTTCTTGTTGAACTACATAAGGTTGAGGCTAAAGTCACACCTCAGTACAACGATCAAATTACGGCTCAGTTAGAGCGCATCGGTAGCCAACGTGATTTGGCTGCGATACTTACAACTTTGCGTAAAAATACAGACATTGAATATTATGTTGTGAGCCAATAAAGGCTAGTAATGTAATTGATATGAAACTCAAAATGGGCTGCTTATGCAGCCCATTTCAATTTCTACCTTTTTGATTCCCTCTCATTTCCAAGCTCAATTAATATTGGTACCCATTAATAAACAAGGAAATGTTCATATGAAATTGAAAACAAAACTCGGGTTGTTACTTCTAAGTATCGTATTGCCTCTTTCACCGACATTAGCAGAAGAAAAGGTGGTAGAAACGCACCAAGGCATTGAAATTACGGTTAATATAAATCAGGCTTCCGCTGAGGAAATTGCTACTTTGTTGAAAGGTATTGGACTTAAAAAAGCACAAGCGATTGTTGAATATCGTCAACAAAATGGCGATTTTAAAACCAAAGAAGATCTGAGCTTGGTGAAAGGCATTGGTGCCGCTACTGTCAGGCAAAACGCTGAGCGTATCATTTTATAAAAGTCTCTATCAAAAGCGTCGCCCCCTAAAAGCGACGCTTGTATCACTGTGAAATTTCAGTCATATCACCATTCCTTCCTAGCGCCTGTAACGGATAAGCACTATAATTTGTCGCCGACAAAAGCGAGCAAGCAAGCCGCATAAAAACTAAGTGGAGTAAATCATGTCCTCTCACACTCCGGTAATTACCGTAGATGGACCAAGTGGTGCAGGTAAAGGCACTCTTTGTATGTTGTTGGCTAAGAAATTAGGCTTTCATTTGCTCGATTCTGGAGCTATTTACCGCGTTCTTGCATTGGCGGCGATTCACCACGGTGTGGATACGGAGTCGGAAGAAGCGCTTGTTCCTCTGGCGACACATTTAGATGTCCAATTTATCGCAGAAGACGACTTGGTTAGAGTGATTCTTGAAGGTGAGGACGTATCGAAAGAATTGCGCAAAGAAGAGACAGGAATGGCGGCATCAAAAGTAGCGGCATTGCCTAGAGTTCGTGAGGCATTATTACGTCGCCAACGAGCCTTTGCGAAAGGGCAGGGACTGGTTGCTGATGGACGTGATATGGGCACAGTTGTGTTTCCTCAAGCAGAAGTGAAAATATTCCTCGATGCCAGTGCGCAAGAGCGAGCCCAACGTCGCTTTAAGCAGTTGCAACTCAAAGGGCTAGATGTTAAATTTGACGCCCTTTTAAGCGAGATCCAAGAGCGTGACGACCGAGATCGTAACCGCCCAGTGGCCCCATTACGCCCTGCAGAGGATGCGCTATTGCTTGACTCAACCTCAATGTCTATCGACGAAGTTGTAGAAGAAGCATTACAATATGTAGAATCTAAGCTGGCAGAGTAGTTCTGCTAGGTAAGAGCGTCGGTCGCAAGGATGATGACTGGCGAATTTAATAACCCCATGCGGTAGGATACCCATGGAAGTTTAATTATTGAAGATTAAATAAATGACTGAATCTTTTGCTCAACTCTTTGAAGAGTTTTTAAACGAAACACAATTTCAACAAGGTACAATCGTTAAAGGTACTGTAGTCGCTATCGAGAATGGTTTCGTTCTTGTTGACGCTGGTCTTAAGTCTGAGTCTGCTATCCCTGCTGAACAGTTCAAGAACGCTGCTGGCGAACTTGAAGTTGAAGTTGGTTCTGAAGTAGACGTTGCTCTAGACGCTGTTGAAGATGGTTTCGGTGAAACTCAACTTTCTCGTGAGAAAGCTAAGCGTCATGAAGCTTGGATCGTTCTTGAGAAAGCTTACGAAGAAGCTGAAACTGTTATTGGTATTATCAATGGTAAAGTTAAAGGTGGCTTCACTGTTGAACTAAACGGTATCCGTGCTTTCCTTCCAGGCTCTCTTGTTGACGTGCGTCCTATCCGTGACACTACTCACCTAGAAAACAAAGAGCTAGAGTTCAAAGTTATCAAACTAGACCAGAAACGTAACAACGTTGTTGTTTCTCGTCGTGCTGTTATCGAATCAGAAAGCAGCGTTGAACGTGACGAACTTCTTGAAACTCTACAAGAAGGCACTGAAGTTAAAGGTATCGTTAAGAACCTTACTGACTACGGCGCATTCGTTGACCTTGGTGGTGTTGATGGTCTTCTACATATCACAGATATGGCTTGGAAACGCGTTAAACACCCATCAGAAATCGTTAACGTTGGTGACGAAATCCTAGTTAAAGTTCTTAAGTTTGATCGTGATCGTACTCGCGTATCACTAGGTCTTAAGCAACTTGGCGAAGATCCATGGGTAGCTATCGCTAAGCGTTACCCAGAAGGTCATAAACTATCTGGCCGTGTAACAAATCTAACTGACTACGGCTGCTTCGTTGAAATCGAAGAAGGCGTTGAAGGTCTAGTACACGTTTCTGAAATGGATTGGACTAACAAGAACATCCACCCATCTAAAGTTGTTAATGTTGGCGACGAAGTTGAGGTTATGGTTCTTGATATCGACGAAGAGCGTCGTCGTATCTCTCTAGGTCTTAAACAGTGTAAAGCTAATCCATGGCAGTCATTCGCTGAAGCGCAAGCTAAAGGCGACAAAGTTACTGGTAAGATCAAGTCTATCACTGACTTCGGTATCTTCATCGGTCTAGACGGCGGCATCGACGGTCTAGTTCACCTATCTGACATCTCTTGGAACGTTCCTGGAGAAGAAGCGGTACGTGATTACAAGAAAGGCGATGAAATCTCTGCAGTTGTTCTAGCAGTAGATGCAGAGCGTGAGCGTATTTCTCTTGGCGTTAAGCAAATGGAAAACGACCCGTTCAACGCATATGTTGCTGATAACAAAAAAGGTACTCTAGTTAACGGTACTGTTACTGCAGTTGACGCGAAAGGTGCTACAATTGAACTTGTAGACGGCGTTGAAGGTTACATCCGTGCTTCTGAAGCATCTCGTGACCGTATTGAAGATGCGTCTCTAGTCCTAAGCGTTGGTGACAGCGTTGAAGCGAAATTTACTGGTGTAGACCGTAAAAACCGCGTAATCAACCTATCTATCAAAGCTAAAGATGAAGCTGATGAGCAAGAAGCAATGGCTACTCTGAACAAAGCTGATGAAGGTGCGTTTGGTAATGCTATGGCTGATGCATTCAAGGCTGCTAAAGGCGAATAATCTAACTCGCTAAAAGGGGCCGTAAGGCTCCTTTTTTTTCAGTTAGTGCCTACTTTGATAAGTAATGAGGGAAACTATGACTAAGTCTGAATTGATAGAAAGACTCTGTGCTGAGAAAACGCACCTATCTGCTAAAGAAATTGAAGACGCTGTGAAAGATATTCTTGAACATATGGCATCAACTTTAGAAAGCGGAGAGCGAATCGAAATTCGCGGATTTGGTAGTTTCTCTTTGCACTATCGTGAGCCTAGAGTAGGTCGTAATCCTAAAACCGGTGATAAAGTGGTGTTGGATGGCAAATTCGTCCCTCATTTCAAGCCAGGTAAAGAGTTACGTGAGCGAGTTAATGAGAATATCTAAAGCGATTTAGAGAGTATTCTAAAAAACGGCATACAGTTTAAGTATGCCGTTTTTTTAAGAAAGGAATCCATAATAGACATGGTTTGTAAGGCCATTTTCCTGCATAATCAGACCAGATCAATACTGGATAGGTAGTGGCATATGAAAATTATAAAAATCGTTCTAATTCTTGCACTTTTTTTGATTGCTTTAGCATTAGGGGCTCAAAATCAAGCAGTTGTGACGTTTAACTATTTGATCGCTCAAGGCGAATTTCACCTGTCTACTTTACTTGGCACTGTCTTTGTCTCTGGTTTTTTACTTGCTTGTTTGCTTGGTAGTAGCTTCTACTTCAAGTCTCAGTTGCAAGTTAGAAAGTTGAATAAGCAACTGAAAAAGCAAACAGCAGAGAACAGCTCTGTAACAAGTAAAGCGTAGTGAAATAAAGGCTGACTTGATGTTAGAAATTCTCTTCTTGCTATTACCGATTGCCGCCGCCTACGGCTGGTATATGGGAAATCGTAGTGCTCAGCAAGACAAGCAGAAACACTCTCACCAAATTTCTCGTCAGTATGTGACGGGTCTTAACTTACTGCTTTCTGATCAATCAGATAAGGCCGTTGACCATTTTATCGAGCTACTCCAAGTAGACAATGAAACGATTGATACCCACTTAGCGCTGGGCAACTTATTCCGTTCAAGAGGAGAGGTTGATCGTGCTATCCGCATCCATCAAAATCTCATATCTCGTTCAAGTCTTACTATTGACCAAAAAAATCTCGCCTTACAACAATTGGCAAAAGATTATATGGTGGCAGGCTTTCTCGACCGCGCTGAAAAAATATTTGAACAACTGATTGAAGAGCCTGAACACAAAGAAGCGGCGTTGCAACAATTGGTTTCTATTTACCAACAGACTCGAGAGTGGCATAAAGCTATCGATTACGCTTATGCGTTGGTCAAATTAGGCAGAAAAAGGATGCACAGTGTTATAGCCCATTTTTGGTGTGAACTTGCAATGCAAGAGAAGGCTGAAGGACGCGATAGCAAAGCGATTCAATATCTTAAAAAAGCGCTGTCTGAAGATCCGAAGTGTGTACGCGCAACGATCTCTTTAGGTAAGCTGTATCTTGAAAATGATGACTACCGTCATACAATCCAGTATATGCAAATGGTCTTGGAGCAGGACATTGATTTTATCGGCGAGGTATTGCCTACGCTTGCTGAGTGCTATCACCATATTGGGAAAGAGGGTGAACTTGTTGAGTTTTTACGCGAGTGCATTATCAATGAAGCTGGAGTGTCAGCTGAACTGATGCTCGCACAGTTGGTGGCACAACATGATGGTGCTGGAGCTGCGCAGGAACTTTTGACACGGCAATTGGTTAAAAATCCGACTATGAAGGGCTTCTACCGTTTAATTGACTACCATCTCATCGAAGCGGAGGAAGGTCGAGCGAAAGAGAGCTTGTCGACCTTGCAAAAATTGGTAGGTGAGCAACTAAAAGTAAAACCTCACTACCGATGCAGAAAGTGTGGTTTCTCAACCCATTCTCTCTACTGGCACTGCCCATCATGTAAGAATTGGGGTTCAATTAAACCTATCCGTGGTTTGGATGGTGAATAGAGTTCATGTATTGGAGTTACTGATCGACTCGGAAACTGCAGCTTATGAAAGCTGCATTTTTTTAGCTTAATTATTTTAGGAGTGAAAATGAAAGACCAGAGAGTAATTGTCGCGTTGGATTATGAGCAACAAGCGGAAGCGTTAGCTTTTGTTGATAAAATTGACCCCAACAGCTGTCGATTAAAAGTGGGTAAGGAGATGTTTACCCTGTTTGGTCCCGATTTTGTGCGTGAGCTACACAAAAGAGGTTTTTCGGTATTCTTAGACCTAAAGTTTCATGATATTCCCAACACGTGCTCTAAAGCCGTACGTGCGGCGGCTGAGCTTGGCGTATGGATGGTGAATGTTCATGCCAGTGGCGGGGAGAGAATGATGTCGGCGTCTCGCCAGATTCTTGAACCTTATGGTAACGATAGACCACTACTTATTGCTGTCACAGTACTAACCAGTATGGAACAAGCTGATCTTCGTGGCATTGGCATCGATGTTGCTCCTAAAGAGCATGTAATGCGTCTGGCTAGCCTAACTCAAAATGCAGGGTTAGATGGAGTGGTATGCTCAGCTCAAGAAGCGCACATGCTTAAGAGCCATCTTGGTCAAGAGTTTAAATTAGTTACGCCAGGGATTCGTCCTATTGGTTCTGCAACAGGAGACCAAAGACGTATTATGACTCCGAGTGAGGCCATAAAAGCTGGTTCAGATTATCTAGTCATCGGTCGCCCAATTACTCAGGCAACAAGACCGGATGAAGTCCTAAAAGCGATAAATGATACGTTAATTTAAATTAATGTTTTCTTTACGTTGTTGTATGAAAAAGGTCGCTTATGCGACCTTAAAAATACTTCCTAAGCAAAAATAATGGGCTACCATTTTTTCTTTTCACCAAACAGTGCTTCCATATCACTATTTCTCTCGTTATCTTCAATTTGTTGAAGATCCGTTGCACTTTTTGTTTGGCGTCGTTTTTCTAAGTCATCATACATTGACTGAAGTTTTTCACGAGCTTGATTGGAATAAGCATCATTTTTTGAGCTAAGAACATCGATCCCTTTACGCAATAGCTGAATCGCAGTTCCGGGTTGCCCACGAACGATCGAATCATTTGCCCGCTTAACGACATTCTCAATGTTGATTCGAATTTGTATTGTTTCTAGACGCGCATTTTCAGCGACGTAAGATTGTGTTTCAAAACGTCCTTTATTGTGCTCACTACGAATCGTGTCTCTTAAACGTTTCACTAGTTTAAGCATAATCAAAGCTTGTTTATCGCTGGTGGGTACTTTAAACGTTGTACTGTCACCACCTGGGTGGTTTTCTTGTAAATGCTTAATTTGTCCTTTCATATGCTCAATGCGTTGTGCCAACTGTTTATTTTTCGGGTCAAGCTCATACATACTAAGTAGGGCATCAAGGATACGGGTATTTAAACACACTAAGAGTTCTTTACTAAACGGCATGTGGTGTGCGTTGCCGATAAGGTCTTCTGTCGCATCAATAATGGCGATATATCGAGTCGACTCCTGCTTTTTAGCTGACTCGACCTTTACTTTGTATTGAAGCATGATGTTATAGCCAAGGACTAACACCAGCAAAACTGCTACAAGAGCAATGATTAAACCTATATTCATATAATCCGTATCTTTATTAGAATTCAGTGGCTAGCAATTAAGAATACACGATCCTTAGTTATCACTACACCTTCAAATTGACTATTTTTATTATTCCTGTTTTAACCCCTAAAAACTGCCTTTTATTGCTTAGATTGGGCGATAGTTGGCAAAAATTTAGTCAGCTACGCAAAATACTTACTTTTTTCTTCGCTCTTGAATCATCAAGCTTTGAATTGAGAGTGTTAAGCGTTATAACTAATAATTATAAACTATGATTGAAAGATCTGGATCTTTGATAATGGATTACGGGGCCAATAATGAAGTTACAGCAGTTAAAATATATTGTTGAAGTGGTTAATCACAACCTGAATGTCTCAGCAACTGCAGAAAGCCTTTATACCTCTCAGCCAGGCATTAGTAAACAGGTTCGTTTACTCGAAGATGAATTGGGTATTCAAATTTTTGAGCGTAGCGGTAAGCACCTGACACAAGTCACGGGTGCAGGTGAAGATATTATTCGTATCTCACAAGAGATCCTTTCACGTGTGGAAAGCATTAAGGCCGTGGCAGGGGAGCATACGCACCCTGAGATGGGTACGCTGAATATTTCAACGACTCATACACAAGCTCGCTACGCGTTACCTGATGTAATCAAAGGATTCACTGCGCGTTATCCGAAAGTGTCGTTACACATGCACCAAGGTACTCCAAGTCAGATGTCGGAAGCGGTTGCAAAAGGCACCGCTAATTTTGCGATAGCAACAGAAGCGCTTCATCTGTACCAAGATGCCATCATGCTACCTTGTTATCATTGGAACCGTTCTATTGTTGTGCCTAAAGATCATGCTCTTGCAAAAAAAGAACGGGTAACGATTGAGGATTTAGCCGCGTATCCATTGGTCACTTACGTGTTTGGTTTTACTGGTCGTTCAGAGTTAGACACTGCATTTAATCGCGTAGGGTTAACGCCGCGAGTTGTCTTCACCGCCACCGATGCGGATGTGATAAAAACTTATGTCCGAATGGGAATTGGGGTGGGTGTTATCGCAAGTATGGCGATAGATAAATCACGCGACACCGATCTTATCGCGATTGATGCCAGCCATCTTTTTGGTGCGAGCACGACTAGCATTGGGTTTCGCCGAGGCACATTCCTGCGCTCTTATATGTTTGACTTTATGGAACGTTTCGCGCCTCATCTTACTCGCCCTGTCGTCGAACGGGCTACCTCGTTAAAATCGAATATCGAAATAGAAGAGATGTTTAAAGACATTGAATTGCCAGTTCGTTAAGCAAATTTTGATCATTTAAAACGAAACACTTCCTAATTAAACCATCACCTCCTAGAATTGGCCTTTCTAGGGGGGATGTATGCGCGCGCTTTTCAAACATATCGATGCTTTTTTAATTGAAAATCAACGTTTTTGGCGATTTGAGCCCTTTCATCATAGTGGCTTAGACAGTTCACCTTGGAAACATTCAGACCATAGGCTGGATCAGTGGTTGCAAACGCTATCTTTGGACAGTATCGATAGCTTAAAGTCATCGCCGCAAGCGCTCATTGAGCAACTTCATCCGTATATCGAGGGGTTAAAAGAAGCGGATATCATGATTAGGCTTCAAGATGCCCCTCGTAATACTCAGCAAGCACTCAGCCCTTACTTAGAGCAGGGGATCCCTGGCAGAAAGCTAGAACAAATTCGTTTAATGAGCGAATCACTCCTCTCTAGGCATTCAGGAACGGAATGGCTAGAGTGGTGCGCGGGTAAAGGCTTTTTAGGTCGAATTATCGCAGCGCAGTCAAAACAAAAAGTCACTAGTTTTGAATATCAGTCGCAGCTCTGTCATGCAGGACAAGCTTGCGCCGATGAACATGATCTTCCGATGCAATTTATTCAAGGGGACGCTTTTGAGCCGCAAGCGTTTGGCGTTTTCAATACCAATCAGCATGCCGTCGCTTTACATGCCTGTGGTGATCTCCATGTTCGCCTACTCGAATATTCTGTTGCTCATCGCTTGCCTGCGATTACGTTTTCACCATGTTGCTACCATTTAATCAAAGCCGATAGCTACCAACCCATGTCCAGCTACGGTCGTACTTCTTCTCTTGCCTTGTCCAAAGAAGAGCTGCGTATTCCGCTACAAGAAACCGTTACGGGGGGAGAGCGGGTTCGCCGTCATCGTTTGCAAGAAATGACGTTTCGTTTGGGTTTTGATTTGTTGCTAAGATCTGAGCTTGAGCATCATCAATATTGCCCAATTCCGAGCCTCAAAAAATCACAACTAGCCGAAGGATTTTTAGCTTTTTGTTATTGGGCGGCGGCACAAAAAGGCATCGCATTACCAGAAGTGGATTGGCCTGCTTATGAACGTAAAGGCGAGCAGCGTTTTTGGCAGATGGAAAGGATAGGCTTAGTGCAACAGGCATTTCGCCGCATGATTGAGCTTTGGTTGGTATTGGATAAGGCACTTTATCTTCAAGAACAAGGCTATGAGGTGCAGATTGAGCAGTTTTGCGCTAGGAAAGTAACGCCACGCAATATATTGGTTCACGCTTATAAAAAATGAAAGCCAAGCGCATGACGCACTTGGCTAAGAATTGAGAGCTTTACCGCAAATTGTTATCGTTAGTTAAACAGAGCGATAGCTTCAGATGGGTCAAGATATTCAAGGTTGAAACTCTCGGCGACCTCTTTACAGGTGACTTTACCGTGTATCACGTTTAAACCTTCTAGGAATCCTTTATCCTCTAATAATGCACGTTGATAACCTTTATTGGCCAGTTTAACAATGTAAGGCAACGTAGCGTTATTCAAGGCGAAAGTTGATGTGCGAGCCACAGCGCCTGGCATGTTTGCGACGCAGTAATGAACGACGTCATCAACGATATAGGTCGGGTCATCATGAGTGGTAGCATGTGAGGTTTCAAAGCAGCCGCCTTGGTCAATTGCCACATCAACGACCGCAGAGCCAGGTTTCATTCTAGAAATCAGATCTTTAGTTACGAGTTTAGGAGCTGCTGCTCCGGGGATCAGTACTGCGCCTATTACTAAATCGGCTTCGAGGACGTATTTTTCAATCGCATCCTTTGTTGAATACACGACTTTAGCGTGACCTTGGAACTCTTCATCGAGTTTACGCAGCATATCAACACTTCGGTCGAGAATCGTCACATCAGCACGCATTCCGACAGCAATTCTGGCTGCGTTAGCACCGACTACACCACCACCAATCACCACCACTTTTGCTGGTGCGACTCCGGGTACACCACCCAGTAACAAACCACAGCCCGCGTGTGATTTTTCTAAACACTGCGCACCTGATTGAATAGACATTCGACCAGCGACTTCAGACATTGGTGCTAATAGTGGCAAGCGACCCATATTATCTGTTACAGTCTCGTAGGCTATACAGACAGCTTTGCTCTTGATTAGCTCCTCAGTTTGTGGAAAATCTGGAGCTAGATGTAAATAGGTAAATAAAATTTGGCCTTCGCGGAGCATTGCTCGTTCAGCAGCCTGAGGTTCTTTGACCTTAACAATCATTTCTGCTTTCGCAAAAATGTTAGAAGCAGTAGGAAGAATGGATGCGCCTACAGCGATGTAATCATCGTCTGAAAAGCCGATGCCGGAACCGGCATTTGTTTCAACATAAACTTGGTGACCGTGTGAGACAAGTTCGCGCACGCTTGCGGGAATCATGCCCACACGATATTCGTGGTTTTTGATTTCTTTAGGAACTCCAATGATCATCCTGACTCCTTAGGTTTTTTTGGTTGTTATAACTATATGTAGGGTTGTTGTTTCGAATTTGTGACTAGTATAGATGTGAATGTGTAAAATTTGATACTGAATATTAAAAAGTTGTAGTATATATTTTTGCAAGGAAGTAATAAGGTGGAATAAAAAATGGCAGACAACTATAAAAGGCCGTCCAAGGATTTAGACCGTATCGATCGCAATATTTTGAATGAATTGCAGAAAGATGGTCGTATTTCGAATGTAGAATTATCAAAACGAGTGGGTTTATCTCCAACCCCCTGTTTAGAGCGTGTACGTCGTTTAGAGCGTCAAGGTTTCATTACCGGTTATACCGCGTTGTTGAATCCACAATATCTTGATGCTTCGCTGTTGGTATTTGTGGAAATTACATTGAATCGCGGTGCACCTGATGTGTTTGAACAGTTTAATACTGCGGTTCAAAAACTGGATGACATTCAAGAATGCCATCTTGTTTCGGGTGATTTTGACTATCTTCTCAAAACTCGAGTCTCTGACATGGGGGCGTATCGTAAATTGTTGGGTGATACGCTATTGCGTTTGCCCGGAGTCAATGACACTCGCACTTATGTTGTGATGGAAGAAGTGAAGCAAAGTAACCAGTTGGTTATCAAAACTCGATAACGCCAGATTGTCTGAATAGTGGTACTTCTTTCCACATTCTGACGTTCGCCAATTGGGTTTTTAACCTTGATGTGGTTAAATCACACAACAAACCGAGCGGCTTTTGCCGCTCGGACTGTTTTCACCCAAACCAACGCATCAAGCCGCAATAAACCTTGAGTGTTGGCGTTAATCAGAATCTAGGTTTATGTTCAAAGAGAACCAAAATAAAGTTGAGACCATTATTAAGACCAGCGAAGAGCCTCAGTCTTCACGCCTCAATGGATCGCAACGTCTGAAAGAGTGCGGGCTTATTGTCGCTGTGCTTGCCTCTGTGCTTCTTTCCATCGCTTTATTAACATTTAGTCCCGCCGATCCTTCATGGTCGCAAACCGCGTGGGGAGGCGATATTGAAAATGCAGGCGGTATTATTGGCGCATGGATTGCCGATACCTTGTTCTTTATTTTTGGATCGCTGGCCTACCCAATACCGCTCATGATTACTGTGCTAGCATGGGTTTTTCTGCGTAAAAGAGAAGAGAATGAACCCCTTGATTTTGTGCTGTGGGGAACGCGTTTACTCGGCTTAACCATCTTGATTTTGACCAGTTGTGGCCTTGCGGATATCAACTTTGACGATATTTGGTATTTTTCATCTGGTGGTGTGATTGGGGATGTCTTAACCAGTTTGGCGCTGCCAACGCTTAATTTACTAGGCTCAACCTTAGTATTGCTCTTTTTATGGGGCGCTGGTTTTACGCTGCTAACGGGTATCTCCTGGCTAAGCATCGTGGAATGGTTAGGCACGATGAGTATTTCTCTTGGCGTTGCGTTGATCAATCGATTACGTGGTGAGAAAGATGAAGATATTGCGCCCGTTTTGTCGCAAATGGAATTGTCGCCGCTTGAATCATCATCCGCAGACTTAGCCGTTGTTGAGTCTAGTTCGCCAAATGAAGAATATGTCAAATCAGCCCTCGATGCGTTTGGGGCCGAGCAATACACGACTGCGGTAGAGGTTGAAGAAGAGCTGGAACAGACTCACTCGCCAAGACGTTTTAATATTCACATGCCAGCGGCCAAAACTCAGGCTAACACTTCCCCTGAATTCAGTGACACTCACTCAGATGAAGCGCCATTTGATCGCAGCAAGCAACTTAGTGCAACGATTGAAGAGTTAGAATCTGTTGCGTTGGAAGAGGATGACCTTGCTCTTTCATCGGCAGACTGGGTAGATGAAAGAGCTAATGAGCATAATGAGCATCAAGCATTAGCCAGTGCCGACCTCGATGCCAGTCAAGAAGCTCAGCAATATGCATGGGCAGAGGACGAAGAGGTAAGCGATCCGTCGCTTACGATGACAGAAGTTGATCTTGAAGTGTCGCGTGTTGAACCGGTTATTTCCAATTTAGATGTGCTGGATGAAGATGAATCAGATCAAGCGTTGGCTGCTGATCTTGATGTGATGTCAGAAGATGACGAGCCACCGTTAGGCCAGCAAGACAGTGATGTGACGGCTTTTCAGAACATGGTGTCTTCGGCTCAGGCCAATATGGCGGCCAAGCAAAATCCATTTTTAATGCAAAAAGAAACTAACCTGCCTAAACCGACGGAGCCACTACCGACGTTAGAGCTTCTGTATCACCCAGAAAAGCGTGAACACTTTATTGACCGAGATGCATTAGAGGAGGTTGCTCGTTTGGTTGAATCTAAACTCGCGGATTACAAAATCCAAGCGCAAGTGGTTGATATCTTTCCGGGGCCGGTTATCACTCGTTTTGAATTAGATTTAGCTCCAGGCGTAAAAGTGAGCCGTATTTCTAGCCTATCGATGGATTTGGCGCGTTCTTTATCGGCAATGGCGGTGAGGGTGGTTGAAGTGATCCCTGGTAAACCTTATGTTGGTCTTGAACTGCCAAACATGAGTCGTCAAACCGTCTATTTGTCAGATGTTATAAAAAGCCGTCAATTCCAAGAAGCGAAATCACCCACGACCATCGTTTTAGGGCAAGACATTGCAGGCGAAGCATTGGTCGCGGATTTAGCCAAAATGCCGCACGTGTTGGTGGCTGGTACTACAGGCTCAGGTAAGTCGGTTGGGGTCAACGTGATGATCCTCAGCATGCTTTATAAAGCGAGCCCAGAAGACGTTCGCTTTATTATGATTGACCCGAAAATGTTAGAGCTATCGATCTACGAGGGTATTCCTCACCTGTTAGCTGAAGTCGTGACTGACATGAAAGACGCATCAAATGCTTTACGTTGGTGTGTGGGTGAAATGGAACGTCGTTATAAATTAATGTCTGTGCTTGGTGTGCGTAACATCAAAGGCTTCAATGATAAGCTAAAAATGGCTGCTGCTGCTGGCCACCCCATCCACGATCCTTTGTGGAGAGAAGGGGACAGTATGGAGAGTGAACCGCCACTGCTGGAAAAACTGCCTTACATTGTCGTGGTTGTTGATGAATTTGCTGATCTGATGATGGTGGTGGGTAAAAAAGTAGAAGAGTTGATCGCGCGTTTGGCACAAAAGGCTCGAGCTGCGGGTATTCACCTTATTTTGGCCACTCAGCGTCCATCGGTTGATGTGATCACCGGTTTAATCAAAGCGAATATTCCGACCCGCGTTGCGTTTACCGTTTCGACTAAAACCGACTCAAGAACTATTTTGGACCAAAGTGGTGCGGAATCACTGCTCGGTATGGGCGATATGCTCTATCTACCACCGGGTTCTAGCCACACGATCCGGGTTCACGGTGCGTTTGCCTCGGATGAAGATGTGCATGCGGTGGTAAACAACTGGAAAGCACGCGGTAAGCCGAACTACATAGAAGAGATCACTTATGGTGACCAAGGACCAGAAGCCTTGCTACCCGGTGAGAAGATGGAAAGTGATGAAGAAGTGGATCCGCTATTTGATCAAGTGGTTGAACATGTAGTGGAAACGCGTCGAGGTTCAGTTTCAGGAGTGCAACGCCGATTTAAAATCGGTTACAACCGCGCTGCAAGAATTGTAGAGCAGCTGGAAGCACAAGGTATTGTGAGCGCTCCCGGCCATAATGGTAATCGCGAAGTACTATCGCCAGCGCCGCCGCGAGATTAATCACGGTCATTGTAGGCAACACAAACAAACAGCGCCACCCATGATGCCATGAGCGGCGCTGTTTCAATTTAGCTAGCATAAACTCTCGCCAGCCTTGCTAACGGCTATTTTTCTTGCATCAGCCCCATCAGTGCTTGTTGCGTGTCAGATATTTGTTGCTGCGCGGATGGTGTGCTGCCAATTCCCAATTGTTGTTTAGCTTCATCTTCAGAGAGACCTAAGTGGCAACACAGTAAATCAATCGCCATTTGATAGTTGCTCGTTTCAGCCATTATGCTGTCCTTTGTCCGTCGAAAATGTCTGTTTCCCATGCAATGTAATCACTTTAGCTGGGACTCTCAATACGACCAAAGTCTTATGAGTTCAATTGCCCATCACGTGCTGTAAGGGTAGGTTAACCATCTTGCTGTTCAATAACAGATTTTAGAAAACTCGGCGTCAGACATTAAATGTTTCAATTTATCGCTTAACCTTGTTTTTCAAATCTTAGACTATATGTATATGAAAAATTGTGTAGGTTCATGCTAGCGTCGCTTGCAGCCTACACTCATAATAAGCTTTTCATTCGGAGATAAGTAATGAAGCGAGTCATGTTATTTCTAGCAACCAACCTTGCGGTGGTTCTGGTTCTTAGCCTTGTATTAAATATTGTTTATGCTGTGACGGGGATGCAGCCGGGCAGTTTATCTGGCTTGCTCGTCATGGCCGCGTTGTTTGGTTTTGGCGGCTCATTTATTTCATTATTGATGTCAAAGAGCATGGCTCTGCGCTCGGTAGGTGGAATGGTGATTGAAAGTCCACGTAACGAAACTGAGCATTGGCTAGTGCAAACGGTGCGTCGTCAAGCTCAGCAAGCGGGTATTGGTATGCCAACGGTAGCAATTTATGATTCGCCGGACATCAACGCTTTTGCAACAGGCGCTAAACGTGATGATTCTCTCGTCGCTGTTTCAACGGGGCTATTACACAGCATGACGCGTGACGAGGCCGAAGCGGTATTGGCGCATGAAGTGAGCCACATTGCCAATGGCGATATGGTTACGATGACTTTAATGCAAGGAGTGGTTAACACCTTCGTTATTTTCTTATCGCGCTTTATCGCAAACATCGTGTCGTCTCGAGATTCAGAAGAGGGTGGCGGTAGCAATATGATGGTTTATTTTGGCATCTCTATGGTGCTGGAATTGGTATTTGGCTTCCTCGCGAGCTTTATTACGATGTGGTATAGCCGTCATCGCGAATTCCACGCCGACGCAGGTGCAGCAAAGCTTGTGGGTAAACACAAGATGATTGCGGCGTTAGAGCGTTTAAAAATGGGGCAAGAATCTCAATTAGAAGGTTCTATGATGGCGTTTGGTATCAACGGTAAACGTTCAATGACGGAATTATTGATGAGTCACCCACCGCTTGATAAACGCATCGCCGCTTTGCGCAATAGTTAATCTAAGCTAACTAAAAAGAGAAGGCCAGCGAATTATGCTGGCCTTTTTGATCGTCGTAACTATTGGAATTTTAGTCTTTATTTTCTTTTTTGATCTTAATTCCTTGCAACCACGTATGCATTGAAAAGATACAAAGTTATACAAGAAATATTTTGTATAACTAAGTGACTTGTACTATTTTGTACATGTGAAGTTTTTGTATAACTTATGGAAACGTACAATGGATGTCGAATCGGTTGCTCAAGTTTATCGTCAACTCAACAAAGAGAACTTGCCTTTATTACGTCAGGTTTATCACGACAATGTCCTTTTTGAGGATGCCGCTCATCGAATAGAAGGTTGGCGTGCGCTATCGGATTATTTTGCTCGTTTGTATCAGAACGTAGAGCGTTGTGATTTTACCATCCATGATCACCAGCAAGTCGGTGACTGCGGCTTTCTCACATGGACTATGTCTTTGCAGCATCCTCGGCTAGCTCGTGGAAAACTTATACAAGTGCAAGGGATGAGCCATCTCAAGTTTCAAGACAACCAAGTCATTTATCACCGTGATTACTTCGACTTGGGAGAAATGCTCTATGAACACATTCCGCTGCTGGGAAGTGTTATTCGTTCGATCAAACAGAGGTTAGGGCAATGAAGAGTGTACTTATCACGGGAGCCACTTCTGGTATTGGTTATCAGCTAGCTGTTGATTATGCAAAAACGGGTTGGCAAGTTATTGCTTGTGGACGTAACCAAGCCAAGCTTAATCAAATGCATCAAGAGTATCTGCAGATCCAAGGCATTGCGTTTGATATTACCGATTTTGAGCAAACGAAATCGGCTTTATCGCAACTGCCTTTTACTCCTTCACTGTGGATCCTCAACGCTGGCGATTGCGAATACATCGATCATGGTCAAATGGATTCACTCCGGTTTAAGCGTGTGTTTGACGTAAACGTTTTGGGTTTAGCTCATTGCATTGAGGCGATACAGCATCACTTTGTTGCTAACCACCGTGTGGCGATCGTTGGTTCCATCGCCAGTGAAATCGCGCTGCCAAGAGCAGAAGCCTATGGCGCTTCTAAAGCGGCGGTTAGCTACTTAGCACGCTCGCTCATTCAAGATTGGCGAGCGCAAGGTGTTGCTGTGACGATGATCTATCCTGGGTTCGTTGCCACGCCTTTGACTGATAAAAATAGTTTTTCGATGCCAATGATGGTCAGTGCCGAGTATGCATCGCAGGCGATTCGCCGTGGGTTGGAAAAAGGCAAAACCACCCTCTATTTTCCGGCCCGTTTTACGAGCTTATTACGTTTGATTGGCAGCTTACCTTACGCATGGCAAGGCAAATTGGTTGCGGCATTACTTAAATAACGAGCTGTTTTGTAATTAAAGGAATTGAGTATGAAAATCGCCATTATTGGTAGCGGTATTTCCGGTTTAACATGCGGTTATTATTTGCATAAACATCATGATGTTACCGTGTTTGAAGCCAATCATTACATTGGTGGGCATACCGCCACCGTCGATATTGAGCTCGATGGTCAAAATCACGCGGTTGATACTGGTTTTATCGTGTACAACGACCGGACCTACCCAAATTTCATCGCAATGATGAATGAAATTGGCGTAAAAGGCATTCCGACTCAAATGAGCTTCAGTGTGCGTAATGATGCGAATGGGCTGGAATATAACGGTCATACAGCAACTACGCTGTTTGCACAAAAGCGTAACTGGTTAAACCCTGTCTTTTATCGCTTTATTTTTGAAATCATTCGCTTCAATCGGTTAGCGAAACAGCAAGCAGAACAAGCGCATCAATTAATGCAAACCTTAGGTGATTTCTTATTTGAGCACCAATTTTCTGACTATTTTTGTGAAAATTATATTTTACCGATGGGAGCTGCGATTTGGTCATCTTCCTTGGCTGATATGCGGGTTTTTCCGTTAAGTTTCTTTTTGCGTTTCTTCCTCAACCATGGCCTGCTAGACATCACTAACCGACCACAATGGTATGTGGTTGAAGGCGGATCGCGTGCGTACATCGAACCCTTGACGCAAGGTTTTAAAGATAAGATTCATCTTGATAGCCCAGTTACACAAGTCAAACGCAGCTCGGCGGGTGTCGAGCTCGTTGTTAATGGGCAATCACACCACTTTGATCATGTAATTTTTGCATGTCACAGCGATCAGGCATTAGGTATGTTAGAGCAAGCGACAGAGGCTGAGCAAGAGGTGCTCGGCGTAATGCACTATCAAGCCAATGAAGTCACTTTACATACCGACACATCACTGCTGCCTAAGCGAAAAGCTGCTTGGGCAGCTTGGAACTATTGGCTTGATGGCAGCCCAGATCAAGAATCGCGTTTACCAGCGCTGACCTACAATATGAATATCTTGCAGCATATTAAAGGCGCTCATACTTTTTGTGTATCGCTCAACAGCGGTGACCGCATTGCTGATGAGAAAGTGTTACGACAGTTTACTTATCACCACCCGGTATTTACCACGCAATCTATCGCGGCTCAGCAACGCAAGCCTGAAGTCAACGGTGTGAATAACACTTGGTACTGTGGCGCTTATTGGCGCAATGGTTTTCATGAAGATGGCGTGACCAGTGCGCTGGATGTGGTGACACAGCTTGAAGCGCAAGCGCAGCAGTTAAAAGGCGCGGCGTGATGGAGACTGAGCCCAACAGTTGTTTGATGGTTGGCATGGTACGTCATCGACGCTTTGCACCGATTGAACATGCGCTCAATTATCCATTGTTTATGCCGTGTATTGATCTCGATGAACTGGAGCAACTGAGTGATTCAGTTTGGGGGTTTGGCGAAAAATGGTGGCACTGGGCGCGTTTTCAGAGAGCCGATTATCTTGGTGAAGGGGATTTAAAACAGTGCATACAAGATAAAGTTCATGAGCTGACGGGCGACCGCTGCTCTGGAAAGGTGATGGCAGTATGTCACCTTCGTTATTTAGGAATCTATTTCAGCCCGGTTAATTTCTATTATCTTTATGATCAACAAGGTGAATGGCAATATTTGTTGGCCGAAGTGAGTAATACACCTTGGAATCAACGGCACTACTACGCGGTGAAAGCACAAGCGGGAGAAGAGCAGCAACAGTGGCGTCATCAAAAGGCGTTTCATGTTTCTCCCTTCAATCCTATTGATCAGCAATATCATTGGAAGTTGAAGCCACTTGGTTCGTCATTGAGTGTGCATTTGGAATGTCACAAAGAAGGTAAAGTTTTCGATGCGACTTTATCGATGAAGGCACAACCATTTAATTCAAAAAATTTACTCAAATTATTGATCAAAACACCCGTGATGGCCGTAAAAGTGACAATCGGTATTTACTGGCATGCTTTAAAGCTGTGGCTTAAAGGAGCACCTTTCTACTCCAACCCACATTCATAAATACGCAAGATCTACACAGAGACAGTGTCTAAATAACAATAACAAGGAGAAGGCTCAATGCTTAATTCACAAACTCTCGCGTTGCCCAAGCAACTAACAGGGTTGCAAAAGAGTGCAAGAAGCTTCATTTTTCGCTGTCTACAGCGTTTAGACGTCGGCACTTTAACCATCATTGAAACATTTTCCAATGAAGGCGCGTCCAGTCAGGAGACTTTTGGCGTACTTAAAGAGCATCAACCCCATGCAACTATTGAAATACATCACCCTCATTTTTATGCTCGTTTATTAAAAGGGGGTAGTATTGCAGCGGGTGAAGCTTACATGGATGGTTGGTGGGATAGTCCGAATTTGACCAGCCTAATGGAACTGATGGCTCGTAATGTCAGTGCATTAGATGGCATTGAAGCTCGCAGTAGTGTGTTGACCAAACTTTTTTATAAAGTCAGCCATTGGCTCAACCGAAATTCAATCGATAAAGCCAAAGAGAATATTCATGCCCACTACGATCTAGGCAATGATCTCTACCACACCTTTTTAGACAGTAATATGCTCTATTCCAGCGCTTTGTTTCTGCATCCGGATGAAACGTTAGAGCAGGCGCAAATCAATAAAATGGAACGTTTGTGCCAGCAGTTGCAACTCAAAGCAAGCGACCACGTGATTGAGATTGGCACCGGTTGGGGTGCGATGGCGATTTACATGGCCAAAACTTACGGTTGTCAGGTCACGACGACGACTATTTCTGAAGAGCAGCATTACTACACCGCGCAGCAAATAGAGCGGCAGGGGCTGGAGAGTCAAATCACCTTGCTTAAGCAAGATTACCGCCTGCTACAAGGTCAGTACGATAAATTAGTCTCGATAGAGATGATCGAAGCGGTCGGTAAAGAGTACCTCGCCTCTTATATTGAAAAGTGCCAGTCACTACTAAAACCCAATGGTTTGATGGCGATTCAAGCCATTACCATTGCTGATCAACGTTATGATTATTACAGCAATAATGTCGATTTCATTCAGAAATACATTTTCCCCGGCGGTTTTTTACCCTCAATTACTGCATTGACAACGGCGGCGACACAGCACAGTGATTTAGTGGTTCGCAACCTGTTTGATCTTGGTCCTGACTATGCGAATACGCTTGCTCATTGGCGTCACCGTTTTGAGCTTGCAAAACATCAGGTTTCACAACTTGGGTATGATGAGCGATTCACGCGTATGTGGCGTTACTATTTCTGCTACTGCGAGGGTGGATTTTTAGCAAAATCCATCAGCACTGTACATATGACTTTGCAAAGACCGATGTAATGAAAACGCTGTTTGCTGTCTCTCTTTGGTTTCAAGCGATCTGGTTTGTTGCTGTGTTGGGGACAGAACGTTTGCAGTGGTTGGCATTGGCCATGATGTTAGCCGCATTGATGTTTTCCTTGCGGCACTTTTCCTATCCTTTGGAAAGAGTGATTGCGTTAACTATGGTGGGTATTGTTATCGATGCCCTTAATCAGTATTTCGGACTATTCCGCTTTGCTACCAATGATTTTCCCATTTGGTTAATGGTGTTGTGGGGCGCTTTTTCTTGGTATGCCGCTCATTTAGTGGTGCTGATGAAACGTTATCCATCCAAACTCATTTGTTTGATGGTCGGCGTGTTAGGCAGTTTAAGTTATTGGGCGGCAGAACGTTTAGGCGCTGTACATTTTGATTGGCCATTGGGTTTGACTATGGGCATCTTGTGGCTGCAGTGGATGATGATCGGTGCATTAATACTTAGGGTATTTAGCGATGATGTTAGCAAAGAGAAATAGGCTAAGAAAATTCAACCTGTTACTGATAGTGATTGCCTTTCACAGCTTTGTGAATAACGCTTTTGCGGCGGTGGCAGACGATAAACTGACCGAATGGCAAACTTGGCCAGTGATTGGCCAAGCAAATTTAAGCTGGTTATGGCTAGATATTTATTCCTCGCAGCTTCGTACCCCATCAGGGCAGTACGAGCAAGGAAGCGATTTATCGCCCCATCCCTTGGCGCTTGAAATTGAATATCAGCGCGACATCAGTAGTAAACAGCTGGTGGAATCGACCGCAGAGCAGTGGCAAAAACTCAAATTAACCGAGCAACAAATTGCACCGTGGCTGGTGCACCTATCGTCCATTTTCCCCAGCGTTACTGAGGGCGATCGCTTGATTTACACCTCTGATGGGCAGCAGGGCGCTTTTATTTTTCATCCTAAGAACGGTGTTCAAGCGCAGGTTGGTACAGTAGTTGATGAAGCGTTAAATGACGCCTTTCTCGCGATATGGCTGTCGCCACAGACGCAATACCCACACTTACGCAAACAATTGATAGGAATGCAACCATGAAAGCGATAGCCAGACGCAGTTATCTGTTACTTTTACTTTGGTTAGTGGGGTGCAGCGCTGATCTCACTCAATACCAATCCACGCAACCTAAGTTTGATCTATTTGAATACTTCTCTGGTCGAACGTTAGCATGGGGGATGGTGCAAGATTATACGGGGATGCAAACGCGTCGTTTCGAGGTTGCCATCGACGGAATAGTTGAGGGGAATAAACTCACTTTGGTTGAAGACTTCAATTTTGATGATGGTGAAAAAAGCCAAAGAGTATGGGTGATTGAACGTTTTGCTGATGGAAAATATATCGGCCAAGCGGATGATGTATTAGGCCAAGCCCAAGGGGAAGAAGTGGGTAACGCTTTGCGTTGGCAATATGATTTTTCCTTACCTTATGGTGATTCTACGCTAACCGTTACCTTTGACGACTGGCTTTATCGGCAAGATGAAAAGCGGGTGTTTAACCTGACTAAAATTAAAAAATTTGGTATCGAGGTCGGTAAACTAACGCTGTTCTTTGAAAAACAATAAGGCTCCTTTCGGAGCCTTATTGTGCTGATCATATGGCTTTGGAATTATCGCTGTTCTGCGCGTGGCGCTCTTGGTTTAGAGGTTTGAGCAAACGGTTTGCCTTTACTTGTCGGGCGAGAGTGTGCAGGTTTAGATGCACCGCCTTGGTTTTTCTTACCGTTGTCTGTCGCGCTGCTAGCGCGTGATTTGCTTGGTGAAGTAGCGCTCTCTTTACGCGGGTTAAGAGCATCAAAGCCCGGCTGAGTTTTGGTGTGTTTGGTCGCAAAACGGTTCGCTCCGTGACGGCCAGATTTACGACGCTGCGCAGGCGTGAGTGCATCGACATCATTCGCAGGCACTAAGCAGTTAGGTTTATCACCAATCAAATGCTTTTTACCCATGTTGATCAAGGCTTCACGGATAATCGGCCAGTTTAATGGGTCATGATAGCGTAACAGCGCTTTGTGCAGCCTGCGTTGACGCTCTCCCTTCGCGACAGTCACTTCTTCACGTTTTTTGTATTTCACCCGTTTGAGCGGGTTAGTCTCTGAGTAATACATCGCGGTTGCATTACACATTGGCGATGGATAGAAGTTCTGCACCTGATCACACTCAAAATTGTTTGATTTTAGCCACAGTGCCAAATTGAGCATATCTTCATCTTCCGTACCGGGATGCGCGGAAATAAAGTACGGGATGAGGTACTGTTTCTTACCTGCTTCAGCGCTGTACTTCTCAAACATCTCTTTGAAGCGATTATAGGTGCCCATGCCCGGTTTCATCATCAGATCGAGCGGATTCTTCTCGGTATGTTCTGGGGCGATCTTGAGATAGCCTCCTACGTGATGCGTGACCAATTCACGTACATATTCAGGAGATTCAATCGCCAAGTCATAACGCACACCAGAGGCGATCATCACTTTTTTAATGCCTTTGACTTTGCGCGCTTCACGATAGAGATCAATCGTATGTTTGTGGTCGGTATTGAGCTTATGGCAAATTCCGGGGAAAACACACGATGGGCGGCGGCAGTTCATCTCAGCTTTAGGATCACTACAACCTAAACGGTACATGTTCGCCGTTGGCCCACCCAAATCCGAAATGGTTCCAGTAAAGCCGGGAACTTTATCGCGGATCTCTTCCATCTCATTCAAAATCGACTCTTTTGAACGGTTTTGGATAATGCGCCCTTCATGTTCGGTAATCGAGCAGAATGAACAACCACCAAAGCAGCCGCGCATGATATTAACTGAGGTTTTGATCATGTCATAAGCAGGAATTTTACTTTTGCCATACATAGGGTGAGGCACGCGTGCGTAGCTCAGGCCAAACACGTAATCCATCTCTTCTGTGGTGAGTGGGATCGGGGCTTGGTTGACCCACAACTCACGGTCGCCATGGCGCTGGATCAGCGCCCGGCCAGAGTAGGGGTTGGTTTCTAAATGCAGTACACGGCTTGCATGCGCGTATAAAATCCGGTCATTATTGAGCTTTTCAAAAGCAGGCAAACGAACCGCTGTTGTTGCGGCATCATGGCGAGAAGGACGAATGGTGATTGGCTTTGCTTCGGCTTCTTTTTCTTGATTAGTTTCACACTGCGTTTCCACCGCGTAAGGGTTCACAGGAACAAACGCTTTACCCGGTTTCTCAATGCGTGATGAGTCAATGATGGTGTAATGCTCAGGCTCAGCGGCCAGGTTCACGGCCGTGCCGCGAATATTGGTCATATCAGCGATGTTATCGCCATTGGCTAAGCGGTGCGCTACTTCAACCAATGCGCGCTCTGCGTTACCAAACAGCAGTATGTCGGCTTTGGCATCAAACAGCACAGAACGGCGCACTTTGTCTGACCAATAATCATAATGGGCAACGCGGCGCAAACTTGCTTCAATACCACCGAGTACCAGTGGCACATCTTTATAAGCCTCACGACAACGCTGCGAATAGACAAGTGTGGCGCGATCTGGACGTTTGCCACCTTCATTATTGGGCGTATAGGCATCATCATGACGCAATTTTTTGTCAGAGGTGTAGCGGTTGATCATCGAATCCATATTTCCGGCCGTGATGCCAAAAAACAGGTTAGGTTTTCCCAGCGCCATGAAGGCGTCTTTATTTTGCCATTGCGGCTGGGCAATGATCCCAACGCGAAAGCCTTGCGCTTCAAGTAAACGGCCAATGATCGCCATACCAAAACTGGGGTGATCGACATAAGCGTCACCCGTGACGATCACGATGTCACAGCTGTCCCATCCTAGGGCATCCATCTCCTTTTTACTGGTTGGCAGGAAAGGTGCGCTTCCAAAGCACTCTGCCCAGTATTTTTTATATTGATGAATAGGAGTGACGTTGCTGTGCATATTTTGACCTCTGATTAATGAGCCGCGCATTATAACGACTTGCACTGGTAGTATCTAGCGGAACATTGGCTTTGCGTTCTATTTATAAGGAGAACTATTAATAAATGGAGTTTTAAAGGATTTGCTTATCCACTGTCTTTAAAAATATCATCAACTTGCATCGTGGCTCCATGGTTGGCAGGCAGATTTGTGGCAGAAGAAAAGCAAAAAGCCGATTTCTTGTGTGAAATCGGCTTCGGAGGTCGCTTTCTTCTATTAAGGTTAGAGAGTCTTACGACGACGCAGCCAACCACAAGCGAATAATACAGTTAAAATAGCACCACCTAAGCTGCCTCCACCGCCGTTTGAGCGAGTATCAATCGGTGGAAGTGAGTCCAACAGCTGTGAGTCATAACTGAATTGGTTTAATATAGCTTTGCTCTGAGTATCATCACTAAAGTATGAACGTCTGTAAACTATCCTTACTTTGTTTGTATCCTCATACATAGAAAGAACTTCTGAACCATTCCAGCCGTTGTAGTAAGTCTTTTTGAGCTTACCATTTACATACACATCAGCAGTATCATGAACGCTGTTGGAAACCACCTGATAGTTAAACTTGAGTCGCCCTTTAGGCAAATTGTCTAACACTAAAACCGACTCTTGCCCTTGCTGTAAAGTAGGGGTTTGCAAACTGTCGCTTTGTACAGCCCAAGCATGATCATTTACATGTGTATTATGAGTTGGCAAATTGGTCAAGAGATTAACTATTGCTGCTGGTGCTGCTGCCAGAGCATCAAAATAACGCCAAGCATAGACGTGGCCACTGGTTACGCTACTTGAGTCAAATGACAGTTTGATATGACCTTGTGTTAGCGTTGTCACTTCATACTCGACATCAACATAGCAAGAATCGTTAGCCCCAAGAGTTATTGGACAAGTATTGTTGATGGTATCAATTTGAGTACCTATTGAACCTGTAACAATTAGATTGGTTAAGTTGAATGTATTTAAGCTCGTATTAGTGAATATAAATTTTTGAGAATCTCGACCAGCACGTACAATTCCAAGATCTTGTTTCTGGCGATATGAAAGGCCTAAACGCTGATCGGCAAGCCAATCAGTGAAAGCACTGAGTTTTGTATACACGCCAGGCTTATTCGCTTCTGCACAGCTGCTGCCCCAGCTAACAACGCCCATCTGTCTTATGCCGTTATTGGTTTGGAAAAAAATTGGACCACCGCTGTCACCATCACAAGAGTCTTTACCCGCTACACCTGCACAAAATACGTTATTGCCTTGTGTTGTATAACTACCACCTTTAGTGCGGCATTCCTCAATTGGCATGAAGGGAACATTTACCTGATGTAAAATTTTTGGATAATCGCCAGTTTTCGCATTACGAGCACCAAAACCGATAACAGTAAGTGGATCATCCTTGCTTAGCTCGTCAAAATCGTCAGATAGTGCAATTTGGCTAGATTGATTTAATACAGGGATGTGCTCAAGTACTAGTACCGCAATATCATTTCCAGCTTGTGCGTAGGTATAAGAGTCATGGACATAGATTTGTTTTACTTGGATACGCTCGGCTGCATTGATGTTGTCCATATTAAACGCCCCCACTATTACATCGAGTGTGGCAGGGTCTTTTTTGTCAACACAGTGTGCGGCAGTTAAAACGTAGCGTTCGCCGATAAAACTACCACCGCAGAATGCACTACTTCCATTACGTTTTGTGAGCGCCACCATATATGGCCATTGGCTTGGATTTGCCGCTTCTCCACCAATAATACGGTTTGATATTCCGGATTCCGTTCCAGAAGCACTGAACTCAAAAGATGTAAACAGAAGCGCTCCTAGCGCGACTGAAAAAAGGGGTTTGTTCATGAGTACCTCGGATTAGTTTTTCCAACACCTCTTGGGTGTGGGAACGGTACCATATAGTGGCTAATGAATCTCGTCAATCAATGATAATTATCATATCGACAATATATATTAATCAGATAAGGCAAGTTAATGTATTTCAGTAGCTTACAAAATGAACCAATTGGTCATTTTGTATCCATTATTTTCTTTCGATTACGATAGTTCTAGGCTACTCCTTTTGAGGTGTATTGATGTTCGGCGTTTTTTATATGGCTTGTCTGGCCTAAAATAATAAATAAGCAACTGCATTTACATCATTAGTGCTAACTCACGGCTTGTGATTAAGTTTTGCTCTATGCTGTGCCATTAATGGTAAATCATTTGAATGAGTTGGAGTCTATATGACACAGGTGAAGTCTCAAGAGCTACGAGAAAAGGCAGTGCTTCGAGAACCGCCAGTGGCTCGATATGATGCGATTGATTGGTCGTTTAACCTGACGACTTCCGAGTTTATTTGTGATCTGAAAGCGGAGAATGCGTTATTTCATTCCAGTGTTTCGATAGCCAATATCCAAGAACTCTTGCTCTATATGACGCCGAGCAAAGCTGCAGAGATGAAGCGCTGCTTCAAGTATGTGATTGAAAGTGGCAAAAGCCATGCTTTAAATTGCAACCTTGTTATTTCGGATCAGGCGTTAACTTATGTGGAGATTTTTATCGAGCGTACTTCTCTCACGCAGTTGCAAGGTACGATTCGACCGCTGCTCAAATTGGAATCATTGCAAGAGGTGGCCAAGCTTTTTGAAGGAGTGTTTGATAATACACATCATGGTTTGATCCTAACCGACGATCAAACGCGGGTTTTGGCTTGTAACCACTATTTTGAGCAGCATTCAGGTTTCAAACAAAATGAGCTACTTGGATTAAAAGCCAACCTATTTAATGCAGGCAAGCATTCCAAAGAGTTTTACCAATCGATGTGGCATGACATCAACACCAAAGATCATTGGAGCGGTGTCATTCTCAATCGTCGGGCATCTGGGCTGGTTGCACCACAAGAATTAACTATTCAAAAAATCGTACTGCAAGATGGTCGAGTGTTCTTTGTAGGGATGACGCTTGATTTAGCCGATAATCTTCACCGCGTAGCCGATACGGCACTTGGGGATATCGATCTTTTGACGCAACTGCCTACCGAACAAAAGTTTAAAGCCTTGCTCGAAACATATTGCATGGAGTACCCCAAAGGCCAAACACAAATTGTTTTGGCTTTTCAACCTGCGTTTGAATCAGATCGACACCATGTAGAAACTTTAATGCTTTCCAGTTTTTTGGCGCGCTGTAAAGAAGCTAAGTTGGTGGGCTATGTGGGAAAAGATATTTATTTAGTGAGTTTGAGTTGTTCAGAGTGCCAAAAAAACACAGATTTTCGTCTCATCCAGCATGCGATCCGTCGCTTTATGAAAGAGTTAAAGAACGAATCCAGCTCACATACCGCGATTATTAATGGCCGAATTGGTGTGTCTGTTTTAGGGTTCGATGCAAAAACGCCAGCTCGAATGGTGACGCATGCGATGCAAGCAATGCTTGAACAACATGCAGGGGAAGCGCGTAACATCAGTTTCTATCACAGTGAAATACATCAACAAGTGAAACGTAGAAAAAACTTGGAAGACAGAGTCGCTAAAGCGATTGCGCAGAAAGACTTGGAGATACACTACCAACCGATTGTCGATACTAAAACATGGAACATTGCGAAATTCGAAGCGTTATGCCGTTTTAAGCCTGTGCCCGATTTACCTTTTACCACGCAAGAAATGATTGGTATCGCGGAAGATCTGGATTTGATTGCCGAGCTTGATCGTTGTGTCAGTATCTTGTCTTTGCAAGATTTACCCAAGATAAAAACCTTGTTTGGCCAAGGTGTTGGGGTAACAATCAACCGCTCTTTCAATACCAAAATGGATGCGACGCAGATTTTAACCAATACCATGGAGATCATTGATCGCTACACGGATACGCCTCAATCAGTCACCATTGAGCTAACTGAAAGCGCCTATTTTGATAGCCAATCTCATCAGGTTGATGCCCTCAATGCTCTTCGATCGCGTGGCGTAACGGTTGCGATTGATGATTTTGGTACGGGTTATTCCTCTTTTACCTACCTCAGTGATTGCAATTTTGATTATTTAAAAATAGATCGCGAGTTTGTCACGGACATTCAGGTCAACAGCAATAAGTACAGCATTGTTAAAATGATCACTGAGCTGTCGCACACACTCGGCGTGAAAGTGGTTGCTGAAGGGGTGGAAACAGAGCATGAGGTTTGGGTGCTTAAATCATTGGGCATTGACTACATACAAGGCTATATTTTTTCAAAACCACTACCGCTTAAGGAACTGGTTCGGGCCAAGGAGTATCGTAACCGTTTTGTGTATTCAGGCGCTAAAGTGGAACAAGAGCGAAAGCCCAACTGTTTGCTCAATTTGTTCAAAGAGGGGAAACCACATCTGGATCCCAGTGAGCCAATCTCTCTTGCTTATCAGTATATTAAAGCGACTAAAGTTGATGTGCTGCCAGTCGTTAATCAAGGAGAGTGTGTCGGCATCGTCGATGTAGCCTCACTCAATTTATATCTGACGCCGAACATGGGGACCGATCTTGAAACCACGCGTGAAGCGGCCGTATGGCGTAAGCCCGTGAATCAGATCATGAAATTTCATTTCACTCAGCTTGACGCGTACACCGAGCTGAATCAAGTGGTGAATTTGATCGAAAAAGGACATGCGTTTCCATGGGTACTGGTCGATAACACTCGTTACAAAGGCTTATTGACTCAAGCGGACGTGCTGAGGTATTTGGCCGAAAGTCAGTAACCTTCTCTGGGCATCCGCGCTTACTCTTTGCTATTATCGCGTCCAGATGTTTCCAGATGATGTTTAGATTATGATTCAAACCTTACTTTCTGTTTTTTCACCCATGCTGCTCGGTGCGCAAATCTTACTGACGTTAGTGCTGGTCAAAGGGGATATTTGTCCTGGACAACGTGGCCGTATTCATCGCGTCTTGCCAGCCATTGGTGTGCTTTGGTTGGCAGTGGCTTCACTAAAAATTGAAGCCTTTTTGGTCGTCTTTTCCATCTTCTATTTCTATTCACAAGTTCAAACCAAGAAAACTCGAGATGAAGGCCCGTTATGGACACTGTATTTGGCGAATGGCCTTGCCTTGGCTTATGTCGCGATTCAGATATCAGAGCAGGGTCATTGGTCAGCTTCTATCGCCATGTTGCTGTTGGTTGGTTTGTTGGGCGCGAGTTTCTCGCACCTTCTACTAACGATAGCGCGCTCGCGTTTACAAGCTTTCCATCGAGTTCTACCCGTTGTGGGCATTCTCTGCTCGATGGGCATCGCTTTATGCGTTGTGCCGCACGCGTACGGGTTAGATGACGAAACGTTGGCTCAAGCAACATTGCCGTTACTAACGACATTCGGTTTCATGATTGCAGGTATTATCGTGTGGTGCTGGCATATCCTGTTTGCCAAAAGCGCTGAGAAAATTCAATTAACGGCAGCCTTGTTATTGATGTTGGCTGCCAGTATTTGTTTTCAAGGTTTGTTTAATCTCTAGACCTGGGTCACTCTTTAGTGCGAATTTTACCGCTAGTCTTTAGTGGTCTCTTTGCTATAGGAGTGAGCCATGGATTTGAGTAACGTCAGCCGTTTTGATAGCAATATATTACTTGGCATCGTCAATGAGAAGCTACGCTTAGAGTGTGATAGCTTCGAAGAGCTTGCCAGTATGTATGAAATGGATAGAGAAAATGTAGTCGGTAAGCTGGATGTTTTAGGTTACCAATACGACCCACTGACCAACCAATTTAAAGCGAACCAACGCTAGTGCTAAGCAGCGTGCAGTGACAGTTAACCAACCGCACTGTCATTCAAATAGCCATGTCGACACGACGAATAGTTTAAGCCATCTTGATCCCGTCAAGGTGGCTTTTGCATTGTTGGCGCGCGGTGGCAAAAAAAGCTTGTAAATAGTGGCGATCTTTTTCGCTGTGGCGTGTTGCGGCAAATAGTCGACGCCATAAACCTTTCCCTAGTGGCTTGCTGGTGATAAGCCCCTGCCTAGAGAACTCGCTGATGGCCCAATTTGGCAGTGCTGCCACACCTAATCCAGCAGAGACCATTTGTACTAGCATCAAAGTGTTGTCGGCTTGTTTCCACTTCGCGGGTTCAACACTAGCAGGTTGTAGAAAGTGTTTCACCACATCCAAACGCTGCTTTTGTACGGGGTAAGTGAGCATCGTTTGTGAGGCGAGATCCTCTGGTTCAATCACCGATTTTCCTGCAAGTGGGTGAGTTGTAGAGGTGATAAGGCGCATTTCAAAATCAAAGAGTGGTTCGTAATGTACCTCTGAGCGAGGCAAAATATCGGAAGTGATGACCAAATCAAGTTCGCCGGCCAGCAATGCGGGTAAAGGTTCAAAGCCAAAGCCGGACGAAAAATCTAACGTCACACTTGGCCAAGCAAGCTGGTATTCGCGCAGCGCTGGCATCAACCATTGAAAGCAAGAGTGACATTCAATCGCCATGTGTAAGCGCCCATTGACGTCTTCTTTCAAACTGGCTAAATCATTTTCAGCTCTGGCCAGCTTTGGCAGGATCTCGTCAGCCAGTTTCAGTAGGATCTCTCCTTCTGAGGTAAATTTCACTGGGCGAGTTTTACGTAGAAACAGTGGCCCGCCAATGCGTGTTTCGAGATCTTTAACCTGATGTGAAAGGGCCGATTGCGTCAAATGGAGCGCGGTAGCTGTTGAGGTGAGTGAGCCGCTGTCCCTTAAAGAAACTAAAGTCTTTAGATGCTTAAGTTCAATCATTGCCATTATTTTCCTTCATTCCTTTGAGAGAACGGTGGTTGATACCAATATCGTGGGTTGCATCAACACGGTGACCATTCTGCTGTTCTGAGCTAAGTTACGCTTTTAATATGGAGCTGTAAACATCTAGACGTCTATTTATCTTGATGTCAATTAAAGCTCTCTGCAATCAACATGAATTTTTTTAATAAACAAGTTGAATAATTGCACCTTGTCTGTAGGTCAGTTTAGATGGATAGTCTAGCCATCCAGACATCTTTATCTCATGCGATAAAGAATCAGACACGATCAACAGCAAAAGGACTAGGGACATGGCAACGACGACTCACATCTTAGGTTATCCACGCATTGGTGAAAAACGCGAACTGAAATTTGCGTTAGAAAAATATTGGCGTGGCGAAAGCGATCAAGCGCAGTTATTGCAAGTGGGGCATGACATTCGTCAGAAAAACTGGGCTGAGCAGCAACAAGCGGGTCTGAGCTTTTCAACCGTAGGCGATTTCGCTTGGTATGATCACGTACTCACAACCACATTGCTCCTTGGACACGTTCCTAAACGTCATAAAAACGGCTTTCCTGATTTAGATACACTCTTTCGCGTTGGACGTGGTCAATCACAAGCGGGTTGCGGCTGTAGCGGAAGTGCAGCTTCTGATATGACTAAATGGTTTAATACCAATTATCACTACCTTGTGCCGGAGTTCAGCCAAGACGATACGTTCGAAGTCAGCTGGCCTCAACTGTTTGAGGAAGTCAATGAAGCGTCGAAAGCAGACCACCAAGTTAAGCCTGTACTGCTTGGCCCGCTGAGCTACCTCTACTTGGGTAAAGAGGTCGAAGAGGGATTTGATCGCCTGACCTTACTGCCTCGTTTATTGACCGCTTATCAAGCAATTTTAGCTAAGCTTGCTAAACAAGGAGTGGAATGGGTACAAATCGATGAGCCTATTTTAGCGTTAGAGCTGGAACCAAAGTGGCAAGATGCATTTAAGTTGGCTTATCAAGTGATCGCTGGTGATGTAAAACTGTTACTGACTACTTATTTTGATTCGGTGCTTGATACGCTCGATAAAATCATTGAGCTACCAGTAAATGGATTGCACATCGATCTCTCCGCTTCTGCCGATCAATTGAACGCGGTACTAGAGAAATTACCAAAAAATTGGGTACTCTCGGCAGGTGTGGTCAATGGACGCAATGTGTGGCGCGCCGATCTTGCGACGTTATTGGCTCGTTTACAGCCAGTGAAGCAGCAACTGGGGGATCGTCTGTGGATTGCGAGCTCGTGTTCACTCTTGCATAGCCCGGTCGATTTAGATCTTGAGCAGCAGCTCAGTGATGAAGTACAAAGTTGGTTTGCATTTGCCAAACAAAAAGTGACAGAAGTTGCTTTACTTGGTAAGGCACTGGACGGTGATGACGCGGCGATTCTGGCCTGTGAAACTTATAGCCAACCGATACTTGCACGTAAAACGGCAACTCACGTTAATAAACCGCATGTACAGGCGAGAGTCAACAGCATAACGGCGGCACTCTCTGAGCGCAGTGCACCTTATTCAGAGCGCGCTCATCACCAAGCTGAAGTGTTAGGGTTGCCATTTTTGCCAACGACAACCATAGGCTCATTCCCTCAAACGAGTGAGATCCGCCATCAGCGCAGTGCTTACCGCCAAGGTAAACTGGCACACGCTGATTATATAAATGCATTGAAAGGGCACATTGCCGATGCAGTAAAACGTCAAGAGGCACTTGATCTCGATGTGTTAGTGCACGGTGAAGCTGAGCGTAACGACATGGTGGAGTACTTTGCTGAAAACTTAGCCGGTTTCCAGACTACGCAATTTGGCTGGGTGCAAAGTTACGGCTCACGCTGCGTAAAACCGGCTATCGTGGTGGCCGATATTGAACGTGAAAAACCGATAACGGTGGAGTGGTCTACTTATGCTCAATCATTGACTGCGAAGCAAATGAAAGGAATGTTGACTGGGCCTGTAACGATTTTATGCTGGACGTTTCCTCGTGAAGATGTTTCTCGTCAAACCATCACTCAGCAGTTGGCTTTTGCTTTGCGTGATGAAGTGGCAGACCTGCAGCAAGCGGGCATTAACATCATCCAAATTGATGAACCTGCGATTCGTGAAGGGTTGCCATTGAAGAAGCGTGACCATCAAGCATATCTGGCGTGGGCGGTTGAGGCATTTAAAATTGCGGCGGCGAGTGCGAAACCCGAAACGCAGATCCACACTCACATGTGTTACAGCGAATTTAATGAAATCATTGACTCAGTAGCGGCACTGGATGCCGATGTGATTACGATTGAAACTTCTCGCTCGAATATGGAACTGCTCAAAGCGTTTGAAGAGTTTAACTACCCGAATGAAATTGGCCCAGGTGTGTACGATATTCACTCGCCAAACATTCCCTCTCAAGAGTGGATTGAAGGTTTGTTGCGTAAAGCGGCGGAAAAAATTCCAGCAGAGAGATTATGGGTTAACCCTGATTGCGGCTTAAAAACGCGCAATTGGAATGAAGTGGAGGCAGCACTGACCAACTTAGTGTCAGCAGCTAAAGCGCTGCGCAAAGAGCTTAAACCCCAGCAAAGTTAAGCCACATTAATCTTGACAGAGGCCTCAAATGAAGCCTCTGTTTTTTACGAATAAAGTGGTGGTCATCACTAATAAAGGGAGGACTATTGTGCCGAACAAGTTGCTTTACTAATGAATTGGTCCACAACAAGTTGGCCCCGCGTATTGCGCATTTTAATTCGATAAGTTAAGCCGAGGTCGAGGTTAGCGCGTGTGGTTGAATCCGAGCAGTAGGTATTGATGCTGGTTTTCAACACTTGATCAATCGGCTTTGCTCCTTTTTGACCCTCATTGTAAATCATCATAATTTCCACCGTACTGCCTTTAGCACTGGCACGCATCACGGACAAAGGACCAAACTCTAAGGGTAACTCAGCGCTAATCACATTCGCGCGATTACTGGCTACGGCTTCCAAATATTTTTGCTGATCACCATTCGAGCTACAACCCACCAGTACCAGCGTTGTAAACAGGGCACAGAGAATGACTTTCATCTTAAAACACTTTCTTGAAGGGTTTAACGATAACATGTTGATACACACCGGCAGCAACATAAGGATCGGCATCCGCCCATGCTTGAGCTTGTCTTAAAGAATCAAACTCAGCGATGACTGTTGACCCCGTAAACCCAGCTTCTGCTGGATTCTCCGAATCAATTGCTGGCATTGGCCCTGCGGTTAATAGACGACCTTCATCTTGCAAGGTTTGTAAGCGCTCTAAATGTTGTGGCCGGACACTCATGCGTTTTTCCAACGAGTTTTCTACGTCTTGAGAGAAAATAACGTACCACATATTGATATCCTTATTGTTTGATAATGAAGTCGAGGCCTTACTGTACTGAAACTGGCGCGTATTGAAAGCAACCAAACTGAATTTCTGTGATCAGTTGCTAGGCTTAATCGGTCGAGGGCGGCCATCGGTATCAATGGCGACATAATTGAAGGTTGCTTCACATACTTGGAAACGATCTCCCACGCTGTCGTATTTGATGGGTTTTACCCATACTTCAAGATTGACTGACATTGAAGTGCGGCCAATTTTGGTGCATTCACCATAACAACACACCACATCACCTACCTTGACGGGTTTTTTAAACGTAATGCTAGAAACAGACACAGTGACAACGCGGCCAAATGAGATCTCTTTGGCTAAAATTGCGCCAGCCAAGTCGAGTTGAGACATGATCCAACCGCCGAAAATGTCACCGTTGGCGTTAGTATCTGCTGGCATGGCTAAGGTGCGTAGCAATAATTGGCCTCTTGGGGCACTATTTTCCTGATTCATTTTTCGACATCCACAACAACAAAACAGCGACCAAAGTGGTCGCTGAAAAATAGGGACGGATTATACCAAAGACAGCCTGTTTTGCACTCAAAGAGTCCTCTGAATGAATCCTAGCGAGAAGGTTAGTGCAATCAGTGCTCGTGCGAGGAGGGTTTGCTCTCGGAAACTTGCTTCTCTTTTGGCAGGTGTTTGTAGATAAAAACGCCTGTTAATAAGGTATAAACAAAAGTTGCGGCTAATAAGCCAAATACTTTGAAGTTGACCCAAACATCCAATGGCAGTTGATATGCAATGTAGATGTTTAGTACAGCGCAAACGCTGAAAAAGAAAACCCACGCCCAGTTGATTTTTGCCCATACGTGTTCAGGTAAGGTTAGCTCTTTGCCAAGCATTCCTTTAATGGCTGATTTGCCCATGATGTGGCTGATGGTCAAGCCCAAGGCAAAAACAACGTAAACAATGGTGACTTTCCATTTAATGAAATTGTCATCGTGAAAGAAAATCGTCATACCACCGAAGATAGTCACCATCAAAAACGTGATGATCTGCATTTTTTCAACTTTCTTATACAGTGCGTAGGTCAGGGCAATCTGTACCGCACTGGCCACGATAAGTGCCCCTGTGGCGACATAGATGTCGTACATCTTGAAAAGGGCAAAAAAGATGATGAGTGGTATAAAATCAATAAGTTGTTTCATTCGTGTTCATGCTTCCGATTTAAACGTTGCGCACAGTCTAACCAAAACCGTGTCAGAGCTAAATAGAAAGAGACAATTCGAAACAAATTAACTAGAAATGGATCAGCGTTCCCAGCCGCTGGTTTCAAGTTGTGGTATTGCTCGTTTCATGTCTTCTAGATAGCCTTCACTTTTTAAATTGGCGACGGCTATCTGCAATTCTTCATCTGTCATTGAAAAACAGGAATCTTTGCCAGTAATTAAGCCTAGATATTGGTGGTATTCAAATTCACTGAAATGGCCAATCCGATCGATAACCAATTCTCGGATCCCGTGGTGAATCAAACCATAATAAGTATCACGATCAATATCCATTACTCATACTCCAAGTCGATTCGTGCTAACGCCAAAAGTTTGCCGCTGCTATGTGGCACGAAAGAGGTGTCGTTTATTATAGCAATCGCAATGCCAACTTTATCGTCAGTCATAGGGCGCTTTAATGATTAACTTTAGTATGAGAACTGTTTTTTTTGCAAATTGCGACGCAAAAAGAAAGCCGCATAGAATGCGGCTTGTATTGGATCAATGATGCTCTGTGATGAGTTAGGCTTTTTGCTGCTTCAATGAGGCCTCAGTGGCTTCTTCTTCAATCAAAGCATCAACAATAACGGCACACGCGGCATCCCCTGTGATGTTGAGCGCGGTACGGATCATGTCGAAGATACGGTCAAGGGCGAATAGTAGTGGCAAACCTTCAATTGGAATTCCAGCCGCTAGCAAAACGGCCACTACAAGGAAAGAAGGACCAGGAACACCTGCTTGACCGACGGCGCCCAGTGTCGCTGTTACGATGATGGCAATGTAAGCGCCCATCGAGAGATCAATATTGAATAGCTGTGCGAAGAAAATCGCAACTAAACCGTAATAGATGGCGTTGCCAGACATGTTGATGGTGGCACCTAACGGCAGAACAAAGGCGGCAGTTGAGTTGCGTACGCCAAGGTCGTGTTCTACGGTATCCATAGTGACAGGGAGTGTCGCCATTGATGACGCGGTTGAAAGGGCTACGGCTTGAGGCTTTTTCATCGCAAGGATAAATTTCTTAGCCGACGTCTTGGTTAAGACCTGAATCATCAGCGGGTAAGCAATAAAGCCGAAAATTAAAATGGCCGCGACATAAACCAAAAAGAGTTTAAACACCACCATCAGTGCACCAAAACCAAACGTGCCGACGGCTTCAGCCATCAAACCGAATACACCGATAGGCGCGATGATCATCACTTTGTTGATCATCCACACTATGGCATCAACAATGGTGTTTACACCATTGATGATCGGGTCACGTTTTTCTTTGCTCTGTTTAGAAATGGCAATGCCAAAGAACAAGCAAAAAACAAGGATTTGTAGAATGTTGGCATTATTCAGTGACTGGAAAACGTTGGTTGGGATCATACCCGTAATGGTTGCCCAAAAAGTAGGTAGTTCACCTTTTGCTGCGTATTCGGCAGAAAACATACCTTCAACGCCCGAAATATCGACGCCGATACCCGGTTGGAAGACTTCGCCCATTACCAGTGCCAGTGTCACGGCGAGTGCGGAAGTGACCGCAAAAAAGCTGAGTGTGACAAAACCGACTTTACCCGCCGCGTGGCTATTACCAAGGCCCGCAGCACCGGAAATAAGCGCAACGGCCACCAGTGGGATCACCAGCATCTTAATTAGGTTGATAAAAATGACACCCAGTGGCGAAAAAACGGCCGCATCGTGTCCCATCATGGCACCAACGGCAGTACCAATGATCATTGCAATGACGACTTGCACGCCAATGTTGCTTAACAAACTCTTTTTGTTTAACACTTCCATAACCTCTGTGCTAATTAATTGTAAATTCCTAGTGTTACCCACTACATAAATATCAATCGGTGGATAAATATTTCGACTAGCTTTTTACACGGATATTTTACATTTAGCAATATGGTAACAAGGTAAATTGACAAGATTATTGATAGTTCATTGACATGAAACGTGGTTTTTTCAAAAAGAAAACGTTTGCTATTTGTTTTGTCAATTCAATGAGTGGTTGATTTGTGTTTTGTGAATGAATTTGGCGAGGCGTAAATGTTAAAAAAAGATCGATTTCTTGGTTTGACTCAGAAATCGATCGGGTTGGTTTTTGCTGTAAACCAATTTATTTCAACGTCGCTGCTTTCATGCTGGAAACGAAATGGCGGAGAGTCGTTAACATTTCATCTGGCTGATTAAGTCGTTGTTCAATAATTTTCACCACTGCGGATCCCGATATTGCGCCAGCGGCACCGGCGGTGATGGCCTGTTTGACTTGCTCAGGTTCTGATATCCCAAACCCAAGCAATGCGGGTGGGGCATCAAATTGGTTCAGTCTTTCCAACAAGGCATGTACTGGCATATTGGCTTTTGTTTCTGCTCCTGTCACACCGGATCGAGACAGTAGATAAGTATAGCCACGGCCAAGTTTGGCGACCGCGGCTAGGGTCTCATCACTGGCGGTGGGTGGTGCGATGAAAATGGGTTGAATCCCGTATTTGTCTGCCGCCGCGACAAATTCACGGCTTTCATTAGTCGGAACATCGGCGATCAATACTGAATCCACACCTGCATTTTTACAGCGTTGGTAGAAGTTCTCGATGCCGCGTGAATAAACGAGGTTGGCATACATGAGTAGTCCGATAGGCAGGTCGGGATATTGCGCGCGAATTTTGGTGATCAACTCAAAGCAGATATCTGGAGTCGTCCCTGCATCCAGTGCACGAATATTCGCCCCTTGGATGGTTGGGCCATCAGCGAGCGGATCAGAGAAAGGGATACCGAGTTCTAATGCGTCTGCTCCTGCTTCCACTAGCGTTTGCATGATGCGCAGTGATTGCTCTGGATCTGGGTCCCCGATGGTCACAAATGGAACAAACGCACCTTGATTGTTGTCAGCTAAACGCTGAAATAGGGTTTGATAGCGATCCATTACAGCGCTCCTTTCTCTTCTAATAGTTTATGGACGGTGAAAATATCTTTATCGCCGCGACCGGATAGATTCACGACCAATAACTGCTCTTTTTCTGGCTCGGCATACGCCATCTTCACGGCGTAAGCAACCGCATGTGATGATTCCAGCGCGGGAATAATGCCTTCGTTACGTGCGATCGATTGGAAAGCATCGAGTGCTTCATCATCGGTAATGCTTTCGTACTCAGCGCGGCCTGTCGCATAAAGATGAGCGTGCTGAGGGCCAACAGAAGGGAAATCAAGCCCAGCGGACACCGAGTAAGACTCTTCCACTTGCCCGTTTTCATCTTGCATCAAAGGTGATTTCATGCCGAAGAAAATACCTGTTTTGCCGTGCTTCAATGGCGCGCCATGCTGGTGGGTATGAATGCCTTTTCCTGCTGGCTCAATGCCAATCAAACGGACATTCTTTTCTTCAATAAAGTCAGCAAACATGCCAATCGCGTTCGAACCGCCGCCGACACAAGCAAGCACCGCATCTGGTAAACGACCTTCGCGAGCCAAAATTTGCAGTTTCGTTTCTTCGCCAATCATGCGTTGAAATTCACGGACTATGGTTGGAAATGGGTGAGGCCCCGCTGCAGTACCTAATAAATAGTGGGTGGTTTCATAGGTGGCAGACCAGTCACGTAGCGCTTCATTGCACGCATCTTTAAGTGTTGCTGATCCTGAATGAACGGGGATCACTTCTGCGCCCATTAGCTTCATACGAAACACGTTGGGGCTTTGGCGTTCAACATCTTTTGCACCCATATAAACGCGACATTTTAGCCCCAGTAGTGCGCAGGCCAACGCTGTTGCAACACCATGTTGTCCTGCGCCTGTTTCGGCAATGATTTCATGTTTACCCATACGCTTAGCAAGCAGTGCCTGACCAAGTACTTGGTTAGTTTTGTGTGCGCCACCGTGCAATAAGTCTTCACGTTTTAAGTACAATTTGGTTTTTGTGCCTTTCGTGAGGTTTCGCGTCAAAGTTAGCGCCGTTGGCCGACCTGCATACTCTTGTAGTAACGTCATGAATTCAGCACGAAATTCAGGATCTTCCTGCGCATCAATAAAAGCTTGTTCCAATTGGTCAAGCGCTGGTACTAAAATTTGTGGAACGTATTGACCACCGTATTCGCCAAAATAGGCATCGAGTTTTGCCATGATTCGTATCCTTAGTCTCTGTGTTACTGCTGAGTGATTCAGCGGTAATGAATCTGTTGTTATCCCTTGCTACTTGACCTTGCGGCTGGGTGTGTCACTCGCTTTTCAAGCCAATGGGAATCGATTTAGTGTTAGTACTGCCTAATAGCGTCGAACGCTAGGGTTAGCTTGTGTAAGTCTTTTTTCCCCGGTTCGCTCTCAACACCTGAATTGAGATCGAGCCCTAAACAACCGATGTTTGCTGCTTGCTGAGCATTTTCAGGGGATAAGCCACCCGCCAACATGACATCGTTTACCTCGGTTAGTAATTGCCAGTCAAAACGTTGGCCAGTGCCGCCAGATTGCGTTCCTACTTTGGCATCGAATAAGTGACGGTCAATGTGGCGCTCAAGCTTGGTCGGTAGGCAGTCGCTCACGCCATAAGCTTTCCAGATTTCAATCTGGCTAGGTAAGTGAGCTCTCAATTGGTCAACATAGGCTTGATCTTCTTCGCCATGCAGTTGCACCGCAAAGAGTTTTAACGTCGTAGCAATCTGCGTAATGGCTTCAATAGTGTGATTTTGAAACACGCCCACGTAGCGCAGCGGCGCGCCGCTCATCGTCAAACGTGCATTGTCCAAGTCGACATAGCGTTTGGATTGCGGCACAAAAATTAAGCCACCAAACACGGCTCCAGCTTGATAGGCTTTGGCCGCATCATCAGCATGAGTTAAGCCGCACACTTTGTTTTCGCCGAGCGTCACTTTGCGTACCGCTAGCTCTAAATTTTCTTCGGCCATTAACGAGCTGCCGATTAAAAATCCGTTGGCGTATTGCGAAAGTTCACGCACTTGTTGGTGAGTATAAATGCCAGACTCAGAGATGATCATGGTTCCTTCTGGGAGTAAAGGTGCCAGCTGTTTAGTGCGATTTAGATCGGTTGAGAGATCGCGCAAGTTGCGGTTATTAATGCCAATAACTTTCGCTTGCAGGGCGACTGCCCGGTGCAGCTCTTCCTCATTGCTCACTTCGGTTAAAATACCCATACCCAGTTGGTGAGCCACATTGGCTAGCATTTGATAGTGCTGATCATCAAGGACGGATAGCATCAATAAAATGGCATCTGCATTGTAGTGACGAGCCAAATAAACCTGATAAACATCAACCATAAAGTCTTTGCAAATCACAGGTTGGCTTACTTGCGCGCGAACGCGTGGCAGAAATTCGAGGTTGCCTTGGAAATATTTTTCATCAGTCAAAACTGAAATGGCGTCTGCATATTGATGGTAAACCGAGGCGATATAATCCAAATCAAAATCTTGGCGAATGAGCCCTTTGGAAGGTGACGCTTTTTTACACTCCAAAATAAAAGCGGTTTTACCCGTATTTAACGCATCATAAAACGAGCGATCTGATGCGGTTAATAAGTGTTCGAAGCTGCCCAATGGTTGCTGCGTTTTACGCTGCTCGACCCATTCATATTTGTCATTGACGATTTTGGCCAACACTTCAGCCATTTGAGTATGCTGGGTTGAAATGTGGTCAGAAAGTTGCTCAGGCATGGGGCTTAACCTCTTTGTGCCAGTTGTTGGACAAGCTGATAGGCTTTGCCCGAGTTCATTACACTAATGGCCTGTTGTGTATTGGCTTTGAGATCTTCTTGGCCAAAAAGACGCAGCAGCAGCGCCACATTGACAGCGACGGCAGCCAGTTGCGCTGGCGTGCCTTTCCCAGTCAGCAGGTTGGTGATAATGGCGCGATTCTCCGCAGGCTCACCACCTTGAATGGCTTCGAGTGGGTAGCTTTCAACACCAAAATCTTTAGGTGTTAAGGTGTATTCGATGATGTGTCCATCACGAATTTCAGCCACTAAGGTTTCACCATGAATCGCCACTTCATCTAAACCACTGCCATGAACGACCGCTGCACGTTTCAGTCCCATTTGTAACATGGTTTGGGCAATAGGCAGAACCAGTTCTTTACTGTAAACACCCATCAGTTCAATGTTGGGGCGAGCAGGGTTAATCAGCGGTCCTAATATATTGAAGATAGTGCGCGTTTTCATAGTTTGGCGCACGGGCATCGCATGACGCACGCCACCATGATATTGCGGCGCAAATAGGAAAGCGACGCCCAAATCATCGATGGCTTGGCGAGTATTTTCAGCGCTCATCGCAAGGTTAATACCAAATGAATCCAGTAGATCAGAAGAGCCTGATTTGCTCGATACTCCACGATTACCATGTTTGGCAATTTTTACGCCACAGGCAGCAGCAACAAATGCTGCGGTGGTTGAAATATTAAAAGTATTTGAGCCATCACCACCAGTGCCGACTATGTCTGCAAAATCATAGTCTGGCCTTGGAAACGGGGCAGCGTTAGCCAATAATGCTTTGGCTGCGCCAGCAATTTCATCGGGTGTTTCACCTTTGATTTTCAGTGCCGTCAATACCGCCGCCATCAAAATAGAGTCGAGTTCACCACGGATGATGACATCAAACAGTTGCTGGCTTTCTGCTTGCGAGAGCGACTGCTGCGCGTAAAGTTTATTAATGATGTTTTCCATAAAATATCCCTATAAATCCGTTAGTGGGTGCTTTTTTCTAAAGCCCAATTGATCGCATTGGCAAGCAATGCTGCGCCATGAGTAGTCATGATGGACTCTGGATGAAATTGAAAGCCGCACACTTTATCTTGCTCTTGCACCACGGACATCACGAGCCCATCAACCTCAGCCGTGATGGTTAAACTATCCGGAACTTCAGTAGCCACTAGGGAATGATAACGAGCAATGGCTAATGGTGACGGTAGCTGTTGGTAAATACGGTGATGTTGGTGTTCCATCATCGAGATTTTTCCATGGATAATTTCGCCAGCACCCGCGACAGTGCCGCCGTAAGCTTCAACAATCGCTTGGTGACCTAAACAGATGCCAATGATCGGCACTTTGCCCTTAAGGTGTTGGATTAATTGTGGCATGCATCCCGCGTCTGCGGGCGCGCCCGGTCCGGGGGAGAGTAGCAGCAGCGGTTCATCCAATTGAAAGACCGCTTGTTCAATGCTCTGTGCGGCGATGTTGTTGCGATAAACTGTCACCGTATGGCCGAGTGAGCGGAATTGATCAACAAGGTTGTAGGTAAAGGAATCAAAGTTATCGATAAAAATAATGTTGGCCATATCTGCTACTCCTGATGCGCGGCTTGAATTGCAGAGATCACGGCTTGTGCTTTACCACGTGTCTCGTCGGCTTCCGATTGAGGGTCTGAATCATAAACGACCCCAGCGCCGGCTTGAACTTGCGCAATACCCTGTTCGACATAAGCCGAGCGGATCACGATGCAAGTATCTAAATCGCCTTCCCCGGTAAGGTAGCCTACCGCGCCACCGTAACTGCCACGGCGGGCTTTTTCCACGTTACGGATAAGCTGCATGGCCCGAATTTTCGGCGCACCAGTGAGTGTGCCCATATTCATGCAGGCTTGGTAAGCGTGCAGTGCATCGAGATCGCTTCGGAGTTGACCCACCACGCGAGAAACCAAATGCATAACGTGACTGTAGCGATCCACTTTCAATAAATCAGCGACGTGGCGCGTTCCTGCTTGTGCAATACGCGCGACATCGTTGCGCGCAAGGTCGACCAACATCATGTGTTCAGCGTTCTCTTTTTTGTCGCAACGTAGTTCAAGTTCAATGCGGCTATCTAAATCAAAATCAATTGAACCATCGGCGCGTTTACCACGGCGGCGAGTCCCTGCGATAGGGTAAATCTCAATCTGGTTGGTTTCGGTGGCGTATTTCAATGCGCTTTCAGGAGAAGCGCCAAACAGAGTAAAGCGTTCGTCTTGCATATAAAACATGTAAGGGCTTGGATTGCTCTCTTTCAGTTTTTTATAAGCAGCAAGTGGTGAAGGGCAAGGCAGAGTAAATCGGCGAGAAGGCACCACCTGAAAAACATCGCCTTTCACGACAAATTCTTTTAACGCTTGAACGGTCTTGCAAAACTCTTGGTCAGAAATATTCGTTGTCACGCTTACGTTAGCTACGGTTTTGGCTTGCGGTAGTAATTTGGGTGCGGCACATTGCTGCGCGATCTCTTGTAAACGAGTAATTAATGTTTCGCGCATTGTTGGCGTGGGGTTAAAAACACTGGCTTGCAACTGACAATGCTCAGTTTTATGGTCAATCACTAACAAGGTTTCCGCGATATAAAAAACGTAGTCTGGACACTGATTAGTCGTATCGGCATTTCCTAGCGGTTCGAAGTTGGCCACCAAATCGTAGGCAAATAAACCGCCTAGAAAGAGGGCATGTTTATCGTGATGACGAAGATCGAAACTGTGCTGCACGAGACGTAGTGCATCAAAAGAAGAGGCTTCGCGTAGGCGAGAATCTTCGTCTAGCGTTTCGCATGGTGCTTGAAATTGAAGTGTTAAGGTATTTTGTTGTAACTGATGTTCAATATCCGTTTTAATATTACGCTGTAGATGTTCGATGAGCTGTTGACCATTGTCTGTCAATGCGTGAAAAGTGACAACGTGACCAAAGCAAGTGATGCGCACGGCAGCATCAACCAATAATAGACTTTTGAGATCCTGTTTTGAGTCGATCTCGGCGGATTCTAATAGCAAACAATCTGTTTTTGACTCACATAGCGTATGAAATAGACGTGTTGGATCTTGGGTATAAGGCACGGACATATTGATTACGTCAATTTGGCCTAAGTTTTTAATTTCAATGGTCTTATTCACAAGACCTCCTTGATGAATTTTAATGTTCCTGTCGTCCATACTCGCATAATCCTCTTAGAGACCCAATCATCACTTTGGGGGGGGCGCTGTTTTATTGCGCAATGTAATGTGAGCTATTCGACAAAATAAAAAGCCCGCTCATTGAGGCGGGCTTTGTGAATTCGTGTTCTATTTTAAAAGTACACGGTTGCCCACCAAGAACTTGTCCAAGTGTGCCACCAATTGAGCTCAGATGAAGCTGTGCTTAAATTGTGATTATGGTTTTGGTTAAATTCTTGTAACATGGTCAACCTCAAATACGTGCCTTGCATTTGTGTACTAGTTAACTAGTGCGAGAGTGAAAAGTCAAGCCTAAAAGATGGCCAAAATAAAATTATGAGAATTGATCTACATAGCCACACCACTTCTTCAGATGGCAGGTTATCGCCGCAAGCGTTAATCGATAGAGCGCTAAGCTTTGATATTGAGGTATTGGCGATCACTGATCACGATACGACTGATGCATTAACTATTGCTCATGACTATATTAATCAGCAACAATTACCCATCACCTTGATCGATGGCATCGAGATTTCCACGGTTTGGCAAAATAAAGATATTCATATTGTTGGGCTCAACATCGACTCAAACGCTCAAGCTCTGCAGCAGTTAATTGAGCAGCAAAAGGCACATCGTGTGCAGCGCGCGCAATTGATTGCACAACGATTGCAAAAAGTGACACGTGAAGGGGTGTTAGAAGAGGTGCAAGCGATCGCTGGCGACGCACCGATTACTCGTGCGCATTTCGCAAAATGGCTGGTTGAACAGGGTTTTGCGAAGAACATGCAGCAGGTGTTCAAAAAGTTTCTCACCCGCGATAATCCCGGGTATGTACCACCAAGTTGGTGCTCGATGACCGATGCCGTTGAAGCAATACACGCCGCTGGTGGCCAAGCGGTATTAGCGCATCCTGGACGATATGACTTGACGACCAAGTGGCTCAAGCGCTTAATAACGGCGTTTGTAGAAGCTGGTGGTGACGCTATGGAAGTGGCACAGCCACAACAAGCGCCACAAGAAAGACGTAATTTGGCCGATTATGCCATACAATACAATCTATTAGCTTCTCAAGGCAGTGACTTTCATTACCCCTCACCTTGGATGGAACTGGGGCGAAATCTTTGGTTGCCTTCTGGCGTCGATCCTGTCTGGAAAGATTGGGGTTTAAGCCCCGTAGATAGACTCAATAATGAGGAATTACAATGAGCCAGTTTTTTTACGTTCATCCAGAAAACCCGCAGACTCGCTTGATTACTCAAGCGGTTGCCATTATCCGCAATGGCGGAGTTGTTGTGTACCCAACGGATTCTGGTTATGCACTAGGCTGCCAGCTAGAAAACAAACAAGCATTAGAGCGTATTTGCCAAATTCGCCGCCTTGATGATAAGCATAATTTTACCTTGCTGTGCCGTGATTTGTCAGAGCTCTCTTTTTATGCGCGTGTAGATAATACCGCTTTTCGCTTGCTAAAGAATAACACACCTGGCCCTTATACGTTTATTTTCAAAGGGACCAAAGAAGTGCCACGTCGGTTGATGAATGCGAAGCGTAAGACGATAGGTATCCGTGTGCCTAATAACCGTATTGCACTTGATTTACTTGAAGCGTTAGGTGAACCGCTAATGTCCACTTCACTTATTTTGCCCGGCAACACCCATACAGAATCGGATCCAGAAGAGATTCGGGATCGCCTTGAGCACGCCGTGGATGTCATTTTAAACGGGGGTTATTTAGGTGAACAGCCGACGACAGTGATTGATTTCAGTGAAGATGAGATGGTGGTTGCTCGCGTGGGAGCGGGCGATCCAACACCTTTTGAATAGCTTTTGAGTAGGCCATCAAAACGAGTGCTTTTTGGCGTAGAATTTGAGATACTATGCGGCCGCGATTTTGGGGTCGCATTTTTTCATTCGACGTCTGTGAAGACGACACATAGGTAGATAAATGAGCGAAAAGTTACAAAAAGTTTTAGCACGAGCTGGTCATGGTTCTCGTCGTGAGTTAGAAGCTTTGATTAGAGCAGGACGTGTCAGTGTTAATGGCAAGGTAGCTATGTTGGGCGAGCGTCTAGAAGATGATAACGCAGTTGTGCGTATTGATGGACATGCTGTTTCCGTTAAAGCGCCAGAAGAGGTTATTTGTCGAGTGCTTGCCTACTACAAACCGGAAGGTGAGCTTTGTACCCGTCATGATCCAGAAGGTCGTCGGACGGTATTTGATCGTCTACCTAAAATTCGTGGTTCGCGTTGGATTTCAGTTGGCCGCTTAGATGCCAACACCTCAGGCTTACTTCTCTTTACTACCGATGGTGAATTGGCTAATCGCCTTATGCACCCAAGCCGTCAAGTAGAACGCGAATATTTAGTGCGTGTTTTTGGCGAAGTGAACGAGCAGAAAGTGCGTAACCTCGTTAAAGGGGTTGAGCTAGAAGATGGCTTGGCACGCTTTGAAGATATCGTTTACGCTGGTGGTGAAGGTATGAACCATACTTTCTACGTCGCGATTAACGAAGGCCGTAATCGTGAAGTTCGTCGTCTTTGGGAATCTCAAGATACCACAGTGAGCCGTTTGAAACGCGTTCGTTATGGCGAGATCTATTTGGACAAAAAACTGCCACGCGGCGGTTGGATGGAACTGGATCTTAAAGATGTAAACTATTTACGTGAATTGGTTGAACTGCGTCCTGAAAAAGAGACGATGCTAGATTTGAGCAAAGACAACACTTCACGTACTCGTGAGCGTGCGCGTAGCCAAAAAATTCGCCGTGCCGTTAAGCGCCATGAAGAGCGCGTAACGGCGACAGGCAAGCCTAAAAGTCGTACGACCAATGGTACAACGACGAATGGTAAAAAAACTAACGGTACGACAACCAATGGCACAACGACTGGCCGTCGCAAGCCTGCTTCAAGTACCCGTAACAGTGGTGCCGATGGTAGCCGCGGCACTGGTCGGCCTCAAACTGGTAAAGCGAAAGCGCCACGTCGATAAGCGAAACTTTCTCGTTGCCTGTTAATTGATATTAAAATCCCGAGCTAAGCTCGGGATTTTTTCGTTTAAGAGATTGATAATAAACTAAAAATTAAAACAATAGAGTTGGTATTGAGCACTTGTGCATGATTGACATCCCTATGTTCATATTTTCTGGTATTAAGTGAGTAGAGTGAAGAAACAGGCTACATGTGGCATGTATGGTATGGTTGACTAAATTTTAGTGATGCTACAATGTTACGATCATAAGCGGGTACATTTGGAGTCAGTTAAACATGGATAGAGCAGGCATCTCAGCCGTTAAAGTGGCACTTATCTACGCAACATTTGCCGTGCTCTGGATATTATTCTCGGATATGACAGTCGAATTATTGCTAGATAACGCCCAGTTGCGCGCTCTCGCTCAAACCTATAAGGGGTTGATGTTTGTCATTATTACCGCCTTACTTTTGCTCATGTTGGTGCTTAGAGGGAATCGCTTACTAGAAAAAGCCAATGATATGGACAGCCTCACTGGGCTGCACAGCCTTAGTATGTTTGTGCGTACTCTCAATATAACGATCAAAAAATTAAAGTCTAATGAGCGATTTATTCTTTGTTACCTTGATGTCGACGATTTTAAAAGTATCAACGAAACTCTGGGGTTTGAGCGTGCAGATGCATTTTTGCAGGATTTAGCTCACGATATTAACGAAATGACTTTGCCCGGCTCATTAGTATCGCGTTTACATGCCGATCAGTTTGCCAGTTTTGTAAAGTTGAGTGACGCTGTAGATATGGATTCTCATGTTCGGAGCGTCCAACGTCTGTATACCCATCGGGCCAAGCAACACAATATTGAAACAACTTGCTGCATAGGTGTTGCCATTTACCCAGCCGATGGTATCAGTGCCAGAGAACTGATGGTTTCCGCGACTGAGGCTCTTAATGTTGCAAAGAAACAAAAGAATGCCATTCAGTATCATGACAAAACATTAACAGAAAAAGCGATGCAGCGCCGGCAAATGGTCCTCGACCTGCGCTTAGCGATCGACGACGATAGCTTAACGGTTGTATATCAACCTAAATATGACCTAAAAACATTAACAGTCAACGGTGTCGAAGTACTGATTCGTTGGAACCATCCTGTTAAAGGCGCTATCCCGCCTGATGTTTTTATCCCATTAGCCGAGGACAATGGCTTGACGGGCGCTATCTCCAAATTTGTGGTTGGAAAAGTATCACAGGAGCTGGGGCGTTCAGGAATATTGGGGACACAAATTAAACACGTTGCTGTTAATGTCTCCGCGACTGAGTTCAATAATGCTGATGAGATGTATGAACTCACGCGATTTATTCAGCAGCATGAGAATTTGAATTCATACATACGCATTGAAATTACGGAAACAGCAACGCTTACCGATATGAAAAAGAGTGTTGAAATTATTTCTAATCTGCAATCTAACGGGATTACTTTTTCCATCGATGATTTTGGCACAGGTTATACGTCACTTGCCATGCTCAAAGATCTTACTGTGGATGAAATCAAAATTGACCGCAGTTTCGTCTCTGAAGTAGAACATGATGATCGTTCAAGAACGATAGTGAATGCCATTATTGCTATGGCGCAAAGTTTTGACATCAATATTGTGGCAGAAGGCGTAGAGACAGCCAACCAATTGAAAATTTTGCAGGCAATGGGCTGCCAACAAGTGCAGGGCTACTACCTAGGACACCCAATGCCAGTGGAAGATCTTATTGATCATTTATCCTCGAACTACCATCTGAAATCTTTCCTATAAATTAATCGCAAGCTGGGCATTACTACATTTGCAAAATGTGTATTTAGTGAGCGTATCTGTATCTTTATGCCGATTGCAGTTCTGCAAGGTGGTTTCTTCCCCCTCAAAGTCAGAGGAGGAAGGTTTTTATATCGAATTCCAACTGCTTAATTCAACGCAGCTCCCACGGTATAAGACTGAGCTCTTTGGATCACGATTTTCGGTTACCAACAACTCAGAGCTATTTTTTAGCGCTTGCCATTCTTCAACAGACAAATAACGAGTTTGATGGATATTAATTAGGCTATCAATAGGACGTAATTGCTGACTATCTCTATCTCGCATCCACACCATTGCGTTACTCATAGCGACCTTATCCATTCTAAGGTTGTATTGCACACGGATGTTCGATTGCCCCGGCTTTTCTCCTTGGTAAGCGACTAAAGCAAAGTGATCTTTTTGTGCGTTGGATGACATCATGGCTAGGTAGTTGACGGGACGAATCTGCGCAATAGGTAGATCTAGCGTTAACGATGGAAAGATGAGTGGACGAATCACAATACCGAGTAGTAGTGCAAACATTATATATGCAGTGAGCCACCATCTGCTTAGTTGGTTTTGTTTACTTTTCATACCTAGTGTGCTGGCTGCGATGTGCTTCCAGACTTGTTTTGGTGGTTTTCGCCATTGCATTTGTGCGGTTAATAAATCGGTAGCGGGGTTTAATTTAGATAGATGGTGTTGCCACTCATCAATGTGCTTCCACCAACTAGGGTCAGATTTCATTAAAGTTTCTAGCCGCCGACGCACCCGGAGTGTTAATGTACCTAGCACATATTCACCTGCCAGTTTGTCTCGCAATTCAAGGGATTGATAACGGCGACTTATTATTCGGTCAGGCATCGTTTCAACTCCTGTAATCCACGACGAATCCAAGATTTAATGGTTCCTAGAGGTGTTTTGACGTGTTGAACAATTTCGTAGTGACTCATGCCGTGTTGATAGGCCAGCACAATGGCATTGCGTTTTTCCTCTGGTAGAGTTTGGAGGCAACGGTTGAGGCGCTGATCCGTCGCTATACAGGTTATCTCTGGCTCGTGCTGCAGTTCATCGGTCTGCTCTGATTCTCGACGGCGTTTTCGTACTGCATCAATCGCAAGATTGCGCACGCTCTGACACAACCAAGCCCACGGATAATCAATTGGGCAGTAGTGGTCGTTGTACCAGATTTTAATGAAACCCTCTTGCAGAAGATCGGCGGCGATCTGCTCATCCTTCACCACTGAGTAGATAATTGTGTAAAGTCTTGTGCTGGTTAACTGATAAAGCGCTTCGAACGCTTGATGGTCACGAAGCGCTACTCGTGAGAGCAGTAAACCAATTTGCTGTTTATCTATGCTCACACATCCCTCATTGCTTAATTAAGTGCCAGACATTTTGCACACCATCGCCACTTTTATCGCCGGGTTGCTTATCTTTAAACCAGCGATAAAGAGGCTTACCTTGGTAGGTCCATTGATATTGGCCATCAGTGCGTTGTACTACGTCAAAATTACCACTGAGCTTGAGATTGGCTATGCCCATGCTGAGCAGATCTGGATTGACATACGCTGGTGGCCAATTGGTCGCGCACTTATCATAACAGACCGATTGATTAACTTTATCTTTATCAAAGGTGTAAAGAGCAAGCTGTTTGTCATCAACCAAATAGCGACTTTCCCCGTCGTTGTACAACTGGATTGTTACATCATCGGCCCGTGCAAGAGGCCAGACACCTTTAAAACCGGCACCGAGAATATCGCCAGATTTGGTATCTTTAAGCCAGCGGTACAATGGCTTACCATCTTTTGCCCACTGCTGTTTGCCATCTTCACGGATGATCTTGCTAAAACCGGGTTGATTCGAAAATCGCATCCTATTCTTCCCTTCGGCTAATAAGGGCGGCCAATTCACCGCGCAGTCTCCGGTACAAGCAGATTGACCGTTACTGTCTTTTGTAAAAGTGTACAGACTCTTCCCTGACCCATCCACGTAGATCTTGCCAATCGGTGTGTTTGCGCTTAATTCAGAAGCCATCAAATAAGCCGATGGCATCAACAAAAGTGTTGCTAGTAATATGTGTTTCATACTGGAGTCCCTTATTAGTTTGTCCAACCTTCACGCTCAAAAAAGGGTTTGCCTTCTTTGCTACGTATAAAATCGATGAACGCCTGTGTTTGTGGATCGGCGTTTTCTGTCTTTGCGACGGTTAAATCGCGATAAATACGGCGTTCAGGCTCAATCTCGACATAATCTACTTGATCGGCATGATTCAAAGGCCAGTGAATCCAAGTAATCCACGCATCGGCATTTCGTTCTTGAAATGCTTTGAAACTTGCACCACTGCATTTTGCATAAGCAATGATCTTACTTCGGAAGTTCTGAACATCTTGCAATGAACCAGTACGCCCTGCGATATCTTCCCATACTCCAGAACCTGATGTGTTATACACACCCAGTCCTTCCGTTACGACAATACGGGCAGGCTTATCAAGTAAATCGTTTACCCCTTGGATCTGTTTTGGGTTTCCCTTCGCGACAGCAATGACGGCTCGGCGAAGATAAACAGGATCAACATCTTTATCAGTAATAAAAGGATAGGTTTCCACAAATGCGCTCATTGATTGTTCAGAAGAACCAAAAAAGAGGTCAGCGTTGGATTGTGCTTGCTTCGTCCATTTGGATTCCGGCCCTGCAATTACGTTTATTACCACGCCATTTTGCTGGCTAAAAGCATTTGCAGCATGGCGTAATGCAGAGTCAGGGCCGCCTGGGCCATATATATTAATGATTCCATCTTTAGGCTGATGCTTGATTTTGGGGTCCAATTGAGGGGATGCCAAAACTGTCATGCTCGTTAGGCTAATTGTCATTGTGGTTATCACCAGGTGAAACTTCATTTTCTCTCCTTACTGATTTGTATTCAGATAAGAAACGATCACCAACAGCATTTGGATGCACCAAGCACGAAAAAAATTAAAAATGGCTAAAAATAATATATTGAATAGGAAAGAAGCGTTGCAAGCCAAGCGCTTTGATCAGGTGTTATTGAGTTAAAAATAAAGTCAGCACAAAGAAGGGCCATTCCCGCAGGGCGGGAATGGGTATAGATCAATAGCAGAAATGAAAAAATGTGACTACAAGGTTTGCTGTAGTTGGAAATAGCGGCCTTGTTTGGCCAATAACGCTTGGTGGCTACCGTATTCTACGATTTCACCTTGTTCAATCAGGCAAATAGCATCCATTGTTTCTAACTCGACCAAGCGGTGAGTAATAAAGAGGACCGTTTTATGCGCAAAATGCTGTTGAAACAGAGCCAGAATTTGCTGCTCTGTTTGTTTATCCAAGCCTTCCGTGGGTTCATCGAGTAATAAAATTGAACCGTTGTGTAGCAGCGCGCGCGCGATACCGATGCGGCGTTTCTCTCCACCAGAGAGCTGACGGCCGCCGTCACCCAGCCATGCGTCCAAACCTAGATCATCCAATAGAGTATGTAAACCGACTTGCGTTAAGGCGTGAGCCAACTGTTGATCGTTTGCGCCTGGATTGGCCATCGCGAGGTTGTCTCGCAGCGTGCCATTGAGTACATCTACACGTTGGCTAACCACACTGATGATTTGGCGAAGTTCGCTCTCATTCCATGCTGTTAAGTGGGTACCTGCAATGGAGACGCTACCTTGCTGTGGATCCCAATAGCGTGACAGCAGTTGCATTAAGGTTGATTTGCCAGAGCCTGTTTGTCCCACTATTGCAACGCGATGCCCTGCGGGAATATGGAGGTTGACACCGCGTAGCACATCTTGGCTGCTGTCAGGATAGTGAAAGGTTACGTCTGAAAATTCAATATCGAATTGACCTGAGTGCTGAGTTGAAGCGGTAGGAAATTGGACTTCAGGCTCAGCCAGAATAATATCGTTGAGGCGGCGAGCAGAAGTGAGTGTTTGTCCTAAATGTTGAAATGCACCAGCAATCGGCATCAGCAGTTCAAAACTTGCCATAGTTGCAAAAGCCACCAGTGCAATCATCGGGTCGGGTTGATTACCTGCCACACCATCGGCGGCAAGCCAGATCACTAACACAAGCGTCCAGCCATTAGCGAGCATGAGCAGTGCTTGTGCAAGGCCAGAAAAATGAGCGTTAGCCAATTGATTGACCAGCAATTTTTGCTGCGCTCTAAGAATCGCTTCACGGTAACGGTTTTCTGCACCAAACAGGGTCAATTCACTGTAGCCTTGCAACCAGTCAAGCGTTGCAATACGCAAATCCGCCTTGTGCTGGGTGAGCTCGGCACCATTACGCTGACCCAGTTTATAAAAGAGGACAGGCCACACGAGCAGTAGCGTCAGAAGAATTGCACCAAGGGTTAAGCCAATGGCAGGGTCGAACCAACATAAGAATGCCGTTAACGCACTAATGCCCAGTACACCCACGGTTACTGGGCTGATTAAGCGTAAATAGACGTGATCCATAGCATCGATATCTGCCACTAGACGGTTGAGTAAATCAGCGTCTCGGAGGTTTGACACACGTCCTGGGATCAGTGGCGCGAGTTTTTGGAAGAAGAAAATACGCAGATCCGTCAGCAGCTTGAATGTAGCATTATGGCTGACAACACGCTCACCCCAACGTCCTGCAGTGCGTCCCATGGCAAACCCACGTACAAACGCGCCCGGTAGCATGTAGTTGAATGTTTCACGAGCAATGGTTAAGCCAGCAATGGCCGCTGCGGATAAAAACCAGCCGGATAAGGTCAGTAGACCAATCGAGGCAAACAGGGTTAAAAAGGCCAGCAGCATACCGAGAGATAAACCAAACCAGTGCTTTTTATACAATTTAAGGTAAGGGATGAGATCACGCATCAAGGTTCCCCTTATTGGCTTCATCAAGCGCTTGATTAGCTTGTAACATATCGGAAAACAGACCCTTTTGCTGGCTGAGTGTGTTGTAATCGCCTGTTTGAACTATCGCCCCATTTTGCATCACCAAAATCTGTTGCACCGATTTTAATGGTGCTAATTGGTGCGTCACGATTAAAGCGGTGTGGTGTTGAATTTGGCGGTTCAAACCTTGCATCACTAACTGTTCGCTGCGTGCATCTAAGCTGGCGGTTGGTTCATCAAGTAGCCAAAAATTGCCGTTTTGTAGCAGTGCGCGAGCAAGTGCAATTCGCTGAGCTTGTCCGACAGATAATCCACCGGATCGATCGGTGATGGCGTAATCCAAACCATGTTTGTCGACAAATTCAGCTGCATAGGCATTGTCTAAAGCCGAATGAAGCGCTTCGTCACTCATGTCATGCTTGCCGAGGCTGATATTCTCAACGATGGTTCCGTGCACCAATAGTGGGTTTTGCCCAACCCAACTGATCTGCTTACGCCAGCTGGTATGCTCAAGATCGCTCAGTTCAATACCATTAATTTTCAAACTGCCTTGGTAAGGCATGAAGCCTAAAATGGCGTTTACTAAGCTGGTTTTACCTGCGCCGCTTGGCCCGACAAGCGCAGTGGTTGAATGGTTATCTAACGTAAATGAAATTGGACCGACCAAGCGTTTTCCTTCTGGACTAAACACTTCGAGATCTTGCGCTACAATGTCAATCTGCTGTGCACCGTCGAGCGAGATAGATCCTGATTTCACTTTGCTGATGTCTGTTTCCAAAAACTCGACAATGCTTTCAGCCGCGCCGACAGCTTGTTGTTTGGCGTGATAAAAGGTGCCCAAATCACGTAATGGTTGATAAAACTCAGGCGCAAGGATCAAGATAAATAGGCCGGAAAATAGAGTTACGGCTGTACCGTAGTAGCCGAAATTCAACTCGCCAATAAAGCTAAAACCAAAGTAAACGGCGGTGATGGCGATCGATATCGAGGTGAAAAATTCTAACACTGCTGATGATAGAAAGGCGATTTTCAATACATCCATTGTGCGAGTGCGAAAGACTTCAGAAGCGCCTTTAAGCTGATCGGCTTCGGCTTGTGTGCGGTTGAATAGGCGTATTGTGGTCATCGACTGCAGGCGATCATAAAAGTGACCAGATAACCGCTGCAGAGCTTTGAAATTTTTACGATTAGCATCGGCTGCTTTCATACCGACTAAGGCCATAAACAGCGGCACTAAGGGTGCGGTGATTAAGAAAATCAAACCCGCCGCCCAGTTGACGGGAAAGACCACAATCAAAATCATAAACGGGATCAACACAGATAATGACATCTGCGGTAAATAGCGCGCAAAAAAGTCCTGCATGTTTTCGACTTGTTCAAGCAGTAATGTTGCCCATGCACCGGCAGGCTTACCTTTAATGTAAGCAGGGCCCAACTCGCGAACTTTATCCAGTATTAACTGACGGATATAAATGCGGATCTGCTCTCCGCAGCGAAAACCCGCAATTTCACGCCCCCATGCGCACGCGGCACGTGCGGCAATCGTCACCACCAAACCAAGAAAATAGGGAATGAGCTCTGCTTTATCAACTTGTTCAATAATCAGTTGATGCAGAATGGAGGCGAGGAGTGCGGCCTGAGCCAGCAAAAACACACTTGATAATACGCCAAGGCCAACAGCAATCATTAACCAGCGTTTTGCCAGTTTACTTTGCTGTTTGAGCCAATTATTCAAGCTACGTTGCTTTTTCTTATCCATTTCGAAGGCTTAATGAGAATTATTATGTAAACGGAAGGGCGGTAGTATACAAAATAAAGCCCGATGGATATACCACCGGGCTGTAGGGTTTTGTTATAAAACTGGAAAATAACCTTTTGCTTACTTGTCGTTCAAGCCTACTTATCGTTCAAGCTATCTAGGTAACGTTCCGCATCTAAGGCGGCCATACAACCTGTTCCTGCCGAAGTGATCGCTTGGCGATAGTTGTGATCCATCACATCACCAGCAGCAAACACACCTTCAATACTAGTTTGAGTTGCATTACCATCAAGGCCAGATCTGACCACGATATAGCCTTCTTTCATCTCTAGCTTACCAGCAAACATGTCGGTATTCGGTTTGTGACCAATCGCGATAAAGACGCCCATCACGTCCAGATCTTCTGTCGTTTCTGATTGGGTGTGTTTCATACGAACACCCGTCACGCCAGTCTCATCACCTAAGACTTCCTCTAAGGTACGGTCAGTGTGTAGCACTATATTGCCGCTTGCGACTTTATCCATCAGACGGTTAATCAGTATTTTTTCTGCGCGGAACGAATCACGGCGGTGGATGAGGTGAACTTGTGCCGCAATATTAGATAGATAAAGCGCTTCTTCCACCGCGGTATTGCCGCCGCCCACTACTGCAACTTTTTGGTTACGATAGAAAAAACCATCGCAAGTAGCACAAGCGGAAACTCCTCGTCCTTTAAAGGCTTCTTCTGAATCTAAACCTAGGTAACGTGCGGATGCACCTGTTGAAATGATCAGAGCATCGCAGCTATATTCTGCACTATCGCCTTTAAGGCGGAATGGCCGCTGTGAAAAATCAACTTCATTAATATGATCAAACACAATCTCAGTTTCGAAGCGCTCTGCATGCTCTTTCATTCGCTCCATTAAAGCAGGGCCCGTGAGGCCTTCGGCGTCTCCTGGCCAGTTTTCTACTTCTGTAGTGGTCGTTAACTGACCACCTTGCTGCATACCGGTAACGAGAACTGGATTAAGGTTAGCGCGAGCTGCGTAAACGGCTGCCGTATAACCAGCCGGGCCAGAACCAAGAATAAGAAGTTTGCAATGTTTCACGTTGCTCATGGGGACTCCAGTATCGAAAATGCTCGAAAATTTAACACGATTGTAGGGAATATCTCGAGTCAATTAAAGCGATTACATGGGCTAGCTTAGAAATAATCGTTATATAGCCAAACTAAGCAATGATGGGAGTTGGCTAATAAGTCAGCCAACGTGTTTTTAAGCAATTTCGGCCGCTGGCTTTAGCCGCATAAAGCAGTTGGTCGACTTCTTCACACAATGCTTGGAGATCTAAATCCGTATTCGTTGCGCTCAACACGCCAAAACTCGAAGTGACGGATACCGATTCTCGTGATTCGGTTACAAAATCGTGGTCTTCAATTTTTCGGCGTAAGGTTTCGGCAATTTCGCTAGCGACGCTTAAGTCAGTGTCGGGTAGTAAGATGAGAAACTCTTCCCCACCGTAGCGAGCGACAACATCGGAAGAGCGTACCGATGACTTAAAGATAGCCGCAGTTTCCACTAATACTTGATCGCCGAAGGCGTGACCATAAGTGTCATTAATGACTTTAAAATAATCAATATCGGTCAAAATAAGGCTAATCGGTTTTGCATCTTCATTATGTTGGATCTGTTCGTCTAATTGCGCTGAATCGAATGGTTCGGCGTTTTTTTTAGGTGAAGATTGACCTTTGAACCAAGTCTGTTGCCACATCAAAATCCGTTGTGCGAGTTTAATAAGCGCTTCGCTACTATTTTGGTAAGAGTTGGATTGATGTTTTGCAAATCGTTCTTCCATGTAGCGTCGATTATACAAGCCAGTCAAGGTGTCCGTTTTGGCAAGCATGCCCATTTTGATGCGAGAGCGGTTGGCCCAGATAAATATGACCAATAATCCGATTAATGCAAGGGCAAGGAAAAAGACGATTTCACCTAATAGATGAAACGTTTTCTGATGGTTTTCAATTTCTAGCTTTTGAAGTACGTTGTTCCAGTTTAGATCCTGATTTTCATATTGTAGACGCTCAAGATCAAACAACATTTGCTGTCGCTGTAAGTTCTCTACTTGTTCAACATTGCGAAGTGTGAGCGATCGTAAATGATAAAAATCATAAGTTTCATAGGCTTGTTTGTAGTTGTTTTGCCCAGCATAAGCCTGTGCTGCTACTTTTAACAACTCTATCTGTTGAATAAGTAGATTTGATCTTTGTTTGATATGCGCAATGAGTGGTTCTACAAATTCAATCACTTCACCGTAGCGTTTTTGTTCCAATAGATCTTGTGTTTGTAATAGCTGAAAAGTGGCAACGTAGCCTGGTTGGCTTTCTCGGTACTGCAGTTCCTCCGCTTTTTTCAAGAAAAAGCGCATTTGATCTCGGTTGTTGGTATCTCGATAAAGCCGTGCAAGTTCAATGTTAATACGAAAGCGATGTCGCCCGTCACCCAGTATTTGTGCCAGCTTGAGTGCGGTTTTATAGGTTTCGATCGCCGCCGTGATTTGATTACGTGACTCTTGCAACTTAGAGATGTCGAGTAAGCTAACCAACTGGCTATAAGACATTTTACGTTGCTTGAAGTAACTGTAGGAATTTTCAAGTAACAGCTGTGAACGATCAAAATCTTGTAGCTGAACCAGTATTTGACCTAGACCGTGAGATATTCTCTCCATTAACTCTTTGTTATCAATGGATTTTGCTGTATCAATTGAGGTCATTATTGCGGCGTACGATTTTTTAAACTCGCCTTGCTCTTGGTAATAGAGACTTTTAGCTAGTAATACTTCTGATTCGATTTGTGCATTGTGATCGTTTCCTGCTTCGACTAACAGTGCGTCAAGTTTCGGCAACACGTCGACTTTTTGGTGCCGTAAAGCTTGAATCTCTCTTAGTTTGAGAGTCAGCGTTTCAACGTTGGTATGCTCTGTTCGCTTTAATCCTAATTGTGCCGCTTCTAAGCTCCTATCATATTCCTCCAGTAGCCCATACACAGTTGCTTTGGCCAAATAGTAACGTACGACGAGAGCTGAAGGCTGTGACAATATGATGTAGTCTTCTTCTAGTTCACTAATTTGTGCCTTTGCCTTGATCGGTAGTGAGTAGGTGATCTGCTCAATGCCCTCCAATGCTTGGAGAAATTTATCTTTAGGATCCATAGCCGCATAGGCATTGATTACACTGAAACCTAATGCGATGAAAGTCCACAGTGTGACTTTAATACTAGAGTTCACGAGTTGAGGATCTCCTTATCAGTTGAGCGATGTTTCAACTAAGTCTTAATAGTCAAATATATCAATTAGTTTGATGATCTAGTATTAACTTTAGTCTAATTTTTGGCATGGCTTACTACTTAAATGGTGCTAATTTCGAGTTAATGAGATGCTATATGGCTCATGGATTAATACATGCTAAATTTAGTCGAATCGAGCTGATAAATTAGTTACTGATATTTCCTTTAAACCCGCCCATGGTCTACATACCATTCCTACATCATCCTAATGTTGGTAATTCATTGTTTTTAAAAGCTTATTAACCTTGAAGTAGTGAGCTTGTCTAAAAATCGCTATGTGCCATACTCGCTATTGGATGTTAATTCTTATTTTTGTGATTATTTAAGTATTAAATTTTATATTGCTAGTCACATACAGATATAACATTCATTTTTACTTGAATGTGCAATATTAGTGCGTATCCTTAATGTAAATTAATTGTTAATTTAATGTGTCCAATTATTTAATTAAGGAGCTGGTGATGTTAGCTGTACACGAAAACACTTTACAGATTACGCAATTAAGTCAAAAAGCGATTCAACAACTTGCTCCCTCCTTTGCGCAATTACCACATACGGAGCATGCTGATGGTCAGTATCGTTTACGGCGCTACTCTGTGGTTCAATTTAACCAAGGGAAAGTCGAGGCGTTGGACAAGCATGACTTTATGCAAACCGATCAAATCAATCATTTTCAAGGCAACATTAAGCGTCATTTCGATCCTATTTTACCCTCCACGTTACAAAGTGAAGGGATGAGAGAAGTGTGCGAGGTGTTTGTGAGTACGAATGGTCTGCCTAATGGGCAAGAGATTGAAATCCATCAGATCCGAATTGCTGCTGTGTTTGATGAGACGCAAGTCGCGCCAGAAGGTGTCCATCAAGACGGTTTTGATCATATTGCGTTGGTGGGGGTGAATCGCCACAACATCGTCGGCGGTGAAATTATGCTGTATCAAGACTGCCATGAAGCCCCTTTCTTTCGGAAAGTGTTAGAAAATGGTGAGATTGCGATGCTCGCGGACAGTAAGTTATGGCATAACGCTTGTCCTATTCGCTCAATTGAGCATGGGCAAGAAGGTCATATGGATGTTTTTGTGTTAACCGCTAAGGATGGCCGAAATGATCTTCACTCCTGAAAAAGTGCGTACGCAGTTTAGTGCTTTGTCGCAAAAATATCATGGTAAGTCAGTGAGTTTCTTAGATGGTCCAGGTGGCTCGCAAGTACCTAAGTCGGTAATAGAAAAAATGAGTGAATATCTGGGCCATTTTAACTCTAATTTGGGCGGACACTATTTTTCAAGCCAAATCACCACTGATTTAATGCAGCAGGCTCGTGAGTCGGTGCAAGCGCTTCTGAACGCTGAGTCATCAGGAAATATTGTATTTGGCGCGAATATGACCTCGTTGACTTTTCAGCTAAGTCGAGCCATTAGCCGAGATTGGCAAGCGGGCGATGAAGTGATTGTTACTGCGCTTGACCATTACTCCAATGTCTCCAGTTGGCAGCAAGCGGCGCAGGATAAGCACGTTACAGTGCACCAGGTAAAGGTGAACCAACAAGATTGTACTTTGGATGTTGAGCACTTACTGTCATTGCTCAACCCTAAAACAAAGCTGGTCGCGGTCACTTATGCTTCGAATACCACAGGATCTATTGTCGATGTTAAACGCATTGTGGATGCGGCGCATCAAGTCGGCGCAATGGTGTATGTGGATGCCGTTCACTATGCTCCGCACCATTTGATTGATGTACAAGAATTAGGCTGTGATTTTTTAACCTGTTCGGCATATAAGTTTTTTGGTCCACACGTTGGTATCGCTTATATCGCTTCGCAGTGGTTACATGCACTTAAACCCTACAAAGTTGAACCTGCAACCAATATTGGTCCGGGACGTTTTGAAACGGGTACGCAGAGTTTTGAAGGTTTGGCAGGCGTGATTGCTGCAGTGGAATATTTGGCGCAATGGGGAGACGAGAGTGGCTCGTTAAGAGAGCGTTTGATCGATAGTTTCATTCAATACAACCAGCATGAACGCCAATTGAGTGAGTATTTTCTGTATAAACTTAAAGGATTGAGTTCGGCTAAGCTCTATGGCCTGACCAAGGCTAACAGTGAGCTACGTACACCGACCTTTGCCATTCGCTTAGCTAATCACCACCCAGAATTTGTGGCCAAAACATTGGGCGAGCATAATATTTGTGTGTGGAATGGGCATTTCTATGCGCTTGGTTTAGTGCGTCAGTTAGATCTTGAAAACAGCGGTGGAGTTGTCCGTATCGGTTTTATGCATTACAACACGCGCAGTGAAATTGACGCTTTGTTTGATGTCTTATCCACATTAGCGTAACCAAAGTGGCCCGGAAATCTGTCGAAGGAAAGGTTTCTGGGGCGCAGTGCCTCTTTTAGCTTTCATCTTCGGTTGGCTCTAAGGGTAACTCTTCGATCACAATTGGCTCTTTGGGACCTAAAAATTTAGGTTGAGTATTGGTGATATAGAGATCTAAGAATGCTTTCGTACGAGCAAAGACCTCACGCAGCCTCACTTTAAAACCAGAACGAGTTGTTGGCCCTGCAACCGCTAAACACTGAGCATTAATGTTATGGTAGTTGGCAATAAAGAGTGCTCGCTCACAATGAAATTGTTGAGAGATGATCAAAAAATTGTCGGTTTCGAAAATACGTTTTGCGCGAACAATGGAGTCCAAAGTACGAAACCCTGCATAATCTAAGTAAATATGTTCACTCGGGATCCCTGCGCGCAGCAGATCGCGTTTCATCGTCCACGGTTCATTGTACGAACGGTGAGCATTATCACCACTGAGTAAAAACCCTTTTACCTTGCCTTGCTCATACAAAGCGATCGCGGCTTCAATTCGGTGGGTATAGTAGTCATTGAGCGTTTTACCCAAGTACTTACTGGTTCCAAGTACAACAGCGACTTGGAATTGACCGACTTGATTTTGCTCGGTGACGATTTGTTTTTCGGCTTGCCAACTGACCCAGCGATCAATGCCAAGCACAAAAAGGCTTGAAATGAACAACAGTACAGACACGTAGCGAAGCAGCGTGTGAACCCGCTTTTTCCAAACAGGGCGAGAGTGATTTGAAGATGAAAATTTTAACACTAAATTTGACGGTTCCTTTGTGCCCAGATCCCGATAGCAATAAAGCAGAGCATAATAATGCTAAACATCATGCCTGATTCTAACTGCGAAAGTGTCCGAGCAAGGTAAGGGCTCGCTTTGATGATCACCAAACCGTAGCCGAAAGCGTTAATCAATATAAACGTAAATGTGCGAACGACAAAGTGTTGGTTGCGCATTAGCTTGCGCATCGCGGCGTTAATCTCTCCACCGAGCATCACGAGCAAACAAGCGATCAATGCGGTTGATATCTCCGTTAAATACGGTGATAAGTAATGCCCTGCGGGCGCTAAAAAGTTCATCATATTGACTCACAGAAAAAGCCCCTAAACATCAGCCGAAGCTTAGGGGCAGCAGAGTAGGAGCTTAGAAAGCAGTGCGTTTGTAGCGGCGGTATACTGGCTGCCAAAAATGCTGCTCAATGGCGGTTTCTAACACATCATCTGGGATCTCCAGTGCAACACCTTGCTCAATTGCTTTTTTCGCTACCGCAAACGCAATTTTCTTGGAAACGGAGTGAATGGCTTCCAGTGGTGGAAGTAACGCACCATGCCCATTAAGCGCCAGAGGTGAACAGTTGGCGAGTGCGCGGCTTGATTCCATCAGCATCTCATCAGTAACTCGACGCGCATTGACCGCCAGTACGCCTAAGCCGATACCAGGGAAAATATAGCTATTGTTGCATTGTGCAATTGGGTAGGTTTTACCGTTATGCAACACGGGAGCGAACGGGCTGCCTGTGGCGACGAGTGCTTCACCGTTGGTCCAACGGATAATGTCATTGGGCGTCGCTTCAACACGGCTGGTTGGGTTCGATAGTGGGAAAATAATCGGGCGTGGGCAGTGTTTATGCATCTCAGTGATAATCTCTTCACTGAATAGTCCCGGAGCCCCAGAAACACCAACCAACACCGTTGGCTTGCCATTTTTCATTACTTCCAATAATGAGAAACCATTACCTTCTGTATTCCAATCATGCGTGTCTTTGTTTTTTTGCACGAGGCGCTGTTGGAAATCAAGTAGGTTAGGCATTCCTTCTTGCAGCAGACCCCAGCGGTCAACCATATAGACTTGAGAACGAGCTTGAGCATCTGAAATACCTTCTGACACCATTTGCGCGATGATTGCTTCGGCAATACCACAGCCTGCAGAGCCTGCACCAAGAAAAGCGATACGCTGCTCGGAGAGTTGACTGCCCGCGGCTTTGCATGCGGCCAATAGCGAACCTACAGTCACCGCAGCAGTGCCTTGAATGTCATCGTTAAAACAACAAATACGGTTTTTATAACGCTCTAATAGTGGCATTGCGTTCTTTTGTGCAAAATCTTCAAATTGGATCAGTGCATCAGGCCAGCGACGTTGCACCGCTTGGATGAACTCTTCTACAAATGCATCATATTCAGCCCCGGTAATCCGAGGGTGACGCCAGCCCATGTACATCGGGTCAGCCAAGCGCTGTGGGTTATTGGTTCCAACATCGAGCACGACCGGTAAAGTATAAGCAGGGCTAATACCACCACATGCGGTATAAAGTGCCAGTTTGCCGATAGGAATACCCATGCCACCAATTCCTTGGTCACCCAAGCCGAGAATGCGTTCACCATCGGTCACTACGATAACTTTTACGTTATGGTTCGCTGCATTATTGAGTAAGTCATCGATGCGATCTCGATTCGGAAAGGAAATGAACAGACCGCGGCCGCGACGATAAATATTTGAAAAGTTTTCACACGCGGCACCCACCGTTGGCGTGTAGATGATGGGCATCATCTCAGTGATGTGGTTTTGTACTAAACGATAGAATAAGGTTTCGTTGGTATCTTGAATATTACGCAGATAGATATGCTTATCCATATCACTTTCAAAGCTGCAGTATTGTTGGTATGCGCGAACAACTTGTTCTTGTATCGTTTCCGTTGTTTCAGGAAGCAGGCCTTCTAAGTTGAAGGAACTGCGCTCTTCAGCACAAAATGCACTGCCTTTATTGAGCAAAGGCGTGCTGAGTAGAGCGGGGCCCGCATAGGGAATATAAAGAGGGCGTTTATCATTATTCATTGTCGGCCTATTTTAGGGTAGAAGGGAACTCAAAAATGATAACGGTTTACTCATGAGATTGTAAATAGACGAGCGGCGACACATGGCACAGAATACTGAAGAATGCCGATAAAAACGGTAGAATTCTCCGTGTTAATTGCTGAAGGCACCAATGTACACATTTTTGTCTATTGGTCTCCTTAAGCAGAGATTTCAAAAGTAGTGTTGAGCGATGATCACTTTAAGTGAGAAAGCGACTTTTTGTTCACGGTTTGAAATATTAATCAATCAGACACATATGTCAGTAAGTCTGTTTATGCCTTGTTACAAACCTGGTTTTGATATAGCCAATCCATTCGGTTTTAAGGCATAAAAGACTGTTTTTTTATATCCTATTGCTATATGAACAATCATGGATGATATTGAGTACAGTGTGCTGCCAATTTGTCGGGGGACAAAATGAATACACAAGAAAGGAGACGGGTGGTGTTTGATTACACTACATTTCTTGGTGCGTCATGTAATAAGAAATGGACATTCCTCGAAGCCATGACGTCATTTGCACCGATTTTTGGTACGGTATGGAAAGACAGCATTAAAGAGTTATCAAGCCCAGAGGATCGCCTATGGGAAATGGCGTTGAAGTCGTTATCAACACGCCGTAGTGATGAAGCGAATTTAATTTCACTGGTGAGATTGGCGAAATTAGAGGGGATTGAAGAGCTAAAATTAGTAATGCCGTATGCGTTGGATTCTGAACAGATCCAATTGATTCAAAATAAAAGCCAATCTTTGATAAAAAATACAAAACCAGACGAATTTATTATCACCCTGTAAGGGGATAAACAGATAACGGGGCATATTTAATGTCCCGTTATTGTTTTGAGTACTAGTCAATCAAGCCATATTGAGAACGCAGGATCGTAATGATCTCTTGCTTTGGGTTTTGGCTTAATACGATCGGTTGGCCAACAATTTTCTCTGCAATCGCAAGATAGGTGTTGGAAATATCCATCAATGCAGCCAAAGGCAGCGCATTATCACGTGCAAGCGCTTCTCGCTCAGCCATCCGTTCTTTGTTGAGTAAAATATCTGGGTCAGGGAAGTAGTTGAGCAAGAATTGACGAAAACCTTCTTTCGAATTTTCCACAATACGTCCTTGCTGATAGGAAGCACTGTCCCAGATGCGAGAAGAGTCCGGCGTACCCACTTCATCCATATAAATGAGTTTCTCAACGCCGTTGGCATCGGTGACATAACCAAACTCAAACTTGGTATCGACGAAAATTTGCTCTACTTGGCAGAGTGCATGGCTAATGACGCTGAAGCCTTCTTTTAATAGCTTTTCGTACAAGGCAATATCTTCGACACGACTGAAGTTAAAAGCGGCAAAATTTTCTTCAATATTATGACGTGAGATATTGACATCATCGGCTTCTGGAACACCGGGGATGCCTTTTAAGATGCCTTTGGTTGATGGTGTAATGAGCAGTTCTGGCAGTTTTTTATCTTTCTGCAAGCTTTCTGGTAATTGAATACCACAAAAATCTCGTTCACCTTTTTCGTAAGCACGCCACATTGAACCAGTAATATACTGGCGACAAATCGCTTCAATTTTGATTGGCTTGGCTTTTTGCACAATCCATACAAAAGGATGGGGAATATCTAAAATATGGCTATCGGCTAACCCGTTCTCTTGAAATAGCTTAAACCAGTGGTTTGAAATCGCGTTCAATGCCGCGCCCTTACCCGGTACACCTTTGATGCCACCTTCGGCATGCCAGATACAATCAAAAGCGGAAATACGGTCACTGATTACCATAATGGCTAAAGGTGCATCAGGAGCAACGTTGTAACCTTTTTCTTTGATCAAACGCTGGCTATCTTCTGGAGTTAGCCAATAAACAGAGCGAACTTTGCCGCTATGAACAGGTTGGTGAGTGCGAATTGGGAGGTCGTCATTGACGGCAAGGATTTGATCAGCAAGGCTCATTTAGACATTCCTATCTTTTTCAAACGTCATACAGAGAAGATATCGCTTAGCTCAACGCTAGTAAGGATATCGATAAACTGTGCGCATCATACCAGAACTATTTTCTGCTGCCAGATAAAAAGCAAACGATTGCCTTTCGTTTGGAAAATTAAGCAGTGGTGAGTTGAATTCAGGAGAAAAGATGCAGTTCTGAGCCGATAAAGCGGCAAACATTGAGATAAAAGCGAAGTAATTAGAGGGGCGATGGCTCGCCAAAAGCCACACATGTGACTTTGGCGAGTAGCACTGAGGATTATTAGGTTTAGCTGAGTAAAATTAAAATAGTTCCTGTCAGTGTCATCAGTATATTGGCGATAGCGTAGGTGCCAGCATAACCCAATGCGGGAATGGTCGATTTTGCGTAGTCGTTAACGATATCCATCGCTGGTGCGCAGGTTCGTGCACCGATAATCGCACCAAATAGAAGCGCGCGGTTCATTTTCAAAATGTACGCACCAACCAAATAGGCAAAGACGACTGGCACCACGCTGACTAAAAATGCAAGGCCGATCACTTGTACGCCCACTTCTGAGAGGTGCTGGAACATTTTTCCGCCAGCACTTAAGCCAATGCCTACCATAAAGAACATCAAACCTAGGTCTTTCACCATATTTAATGCCCCTTGCGGTACATAGCCGAAAGTGGGGTGGTTGGCTCGTAAAAAACCAAGCATAATGCCAGAAAGCAGTAGCCCAACCGCGTTGCCTAAACCGAAGGAGACTTGTCCAAAGGTCATGGTGATCAAACCAAACAAAATGCCGAGAATAAAGAAGCTACAAAAGGCGAGTAAATCGGCCATTTGACTATGGATAGAGATGAAACCTATCTTATCAGCCAAGCCTTGAACACGGCTTTTTTCACCACTGACTTGCAGTACATCGCCTTTGGCAAGCACAATGTCTAAGTCCATTGGCATTTCAATTTGTGCGCGTATCACTCGGTTCAGGAAACAACCATATTCGGATAAATTCAGATCCGATAGGCGTTTACCGGCAATACTGTCACTTTTTACGACGATTTCCTCTTCAGAGATGCGTAAATCCAGTAGGTTGCGATCAAACACCTCTTTACCATTTCGAAAGCTAGGGTCTAGCCTTGCATGACTGTCAGGGAAGCCGACCAATGCAATTTCATCCCCTTCTTGCAAGATGGCGTCACCGTCAGGATGGGCAAGAATGCCATTACGTCGAATGCGTTCAATATAACAACCAGTCTGGCGATAAATACCAAGCTCACGTAAATTACGTCCATCAATCCAGTTGATCAGCTCTTGACCAACACGATAGGCACGGATGATGGGTAAATAGACTTTGCGTTGACCACTCCCCCCAAGCCCACGTTCTTGAGCAATCTGTTGAGCAGAATCAGAGAGGTTTTGTTTTTGCAGCTTAGGCAATAACTTGGCAAACATGATCATGCTGATAAGACCAATTAAATAAGCCATCGCATAACCGACCGAAACGTTATCCAAAATAAGGGATAAATCCATATTCCTTGGAAGCGTCGCTAAACCTGAGTTTAACGCATCTTGCGCACCAACTAACACGGGGGTGGAGGTTAATGCACCTGCCATCATACCAGCAGCTAAGCCAAAATCGAGGCCGAGATAATAACTGCCAAAATAGGTAATCCAAGTGGCGGTAATAAGCACCACTAAACTTAAGATGAGATAGTGTTTTCCATCACGGAAAAATATGCCAAAAAAGTTAGGGCCAGCTTCAATGCCGACACAATAGATGAACAGCATGAAACCTATGGTTAAGGCTTCAGCATTGAAGGAAAAACCAAGGTGCCCCATGATGAGTGATGTAATTAACACCCCAATAGAGTTGCCCAGTTGTAAGCTACCAAAACGAATTTTGCCAAAACCAAGGCCAATCGCTAAGACAACAAAAATAAGAAGAATAGGGTTCTGATCAAGCAAAAGTACGACATCGATATTCACGGCTCAACTCGTTATGTGTGCCAAGTGGGGTAGGTAAAGTGTGGGAATTGTATCTGAATATTGCAAAAAGATAAGTGAAATTTGTGACAATTGACATTTCATTGACCTAATTTGAGAGAAAGAGCCATTTATCTATAAATAGCAAAAACCCGCTAAAAATCAGCGGGTTTTTATGTTTCTTGGTTTTATTCGTCGAATAAGCCTAAATGCTCTTTCGCATAAGCTTCGAAATCAGTGCAACCACCGATGTGTTCTTGATCAATAAAGATTTGTGGCACAGTTTCAACTGGTTTACCCACTGTCTTTTCTAAATCAGCTTTGCTGATACCTTCTGCGTGAATATCGACATAACGGTAGTTAAAATCATCGCGTTTTAATTTCAATGTTTCAGCGTGTTCTTTTGCGCGAACACAGTAGGGGCAACCAGGGCGGCCAAAAATAACAACGAACATAGCTTTCTCCTTCATTCTTGTTGCATGCAACTATGCCCGATTCAAGGTCGGAAATAAAGTGGCATTCACCAGTTACTTCAATAGGTAAAAACTATTGCTTATTCCTTAATCAAAGCAAGCTTACCTCTCGATGGTGTTGGGAATAGATCAACAATGGCTTGGCTGTGACATGCCGCATAAACTTGTGTTTTTTATGTGGTTATTTGTTCCACATTGCACTGCATCAAAAATTTTTTTTAACGATAGGTGCACTCTAAACAGAGCTAATCTAGATGAGAGAAAAGGGAGTTATTCATGTTCCAGTTTATGACGGCGACGCGGATCATTTTTGGAGAAGGAGCGTTATTGAATTCACTTTCTGTTCTCAACCAATATGGTTATAGCGTACTGCTGGTTTCGGGAAAAGAACAACAACGAGCTTCCCCTATTGTTCAATACCTGAAAATGCAGAATATGCGCTATCAGCATGTAGCTATTGTTGGTGAACCTAATATTACCATGGTGGAGGAAACGGCCATTTTAGGCCGACGTTTTCAACCGGACATGGTCGTTGCTATTGGTGGCGGTAGTGTGATTGATATGGGCAAGGCACTCGCGGCAATCATTCCTAACCAAGGTAACGTTTATGATTATGTGGAAGTGGTTGGCCGAAATGTGCCGTTAAAGACAAAACCGCTGCCATTTATTGCTATTCCAACCACCGCCAGTACGGGATCCGAAGTCACGCGTAATGCTGTGTTGAAATCGGGACAAGACAAAGTAAAAGTAAGCTTGCGCAGCCCAGATATGCTGGCAGATGTTGCGATTGTTGACCCCACGTTGACCTATGGTACCGACAGTTACACATCTGGCAGAGGCGCAATGGATGCTTTTACGCATTTAATGGAAGCCTATGTGTGTGGTGAACCCAATCCACTCACCGATATGGTGTGTGAAGAGGGGCTGCGCAAACTCAGTCGTTCTATATTGCCAGCGTGCCGAAAAGATGATCATAAAGCGCGAGCGGATCTCTCTTTTGCAGCAATGCTTGGAGGAATGGCGATTACCAATGCAAAACTTGGCGCGGCACATGGCTTGGCATCGGCATTGGGAGGGAAACTTGATGCTCCACACAGCGTGATCACGGCGCGTTTGGCCCCTCATGTTATGCGAGAAAACATTCGAGCAGCGCAAAAAGCAGGGCGAAATGATGTACTTATACGTTATAAAAAAATCGCTCAAATCGTGACTGGCAGAACAAATGTTCACGTTGAAGATGGCGTGCTGTGGGTGAAAATGATGTTAGATAAGTTGCAACTGCCTAAACTCAACCAGTTTGGTGTGTGCAATACGTCGTTTGAGCGCGTGGCGTTAGATGCTTTAAAGTCGGTCGCGATTAAAGGTAACCCTTTGCCTTTAACACAAGAAAGGTTAATCCATATATTAAATCAAGTTTGCGAGTGCCAAGGTGAGTGTGAGGAGTGGCAACCGAATTCATCCAATCAGGTAGAAATTAGGCATGATCCAGTCGCGCCTGAAAGTAGCAAGCAAAGTTGATAAAAAAACGGAGCAATTGAGCTCCGTTCTAACGATTATTTTAGGATCGCGATTATCTTAGAACTGTGACAGCTTATCGTAGCGCGAGTCTTTTAGTACATCCTTGACGCGTTTAAGATTTTCACGAAAACCAGAGCCACGGCGCAGGGTGAACCCAGTAGCCAGTACATCAATTACCGTCATTTGCACCACACGGCTTGCCATGGGCATATAGACGTCAGTATCTTCAGGTACGTCAAGAGAGATCGACAACGAGCTTGCTTTGTCCAGCGGTGAATCTTTTGCCGTAATTGCAATGACAGTCGCACCATTTTCGCGCGCAAGATTGGCGATTTCCACTTGGCTTTTAGTACGACCTGTATGCGAAATCAAAACAATTACGTCATTATCGGTACAGTTGATACAACTCATGCGTTGCATCACGATATCTTCAAAACAAGTGATTGGAATGTTAAAGCGAATAAATTTGTTTTGGGCATCTTTTGCTACAGCAGAAGAGGCTCCTAAACCGAAGAAAGAGATCCGTTTTGCTTGTGTGAGTAAGTCAACTGCACGGTTAATTTGCATTGGATCCAAGCTGTTTTTAGCCACATCCAAACACGCCATAGTCGATTCGAAAATCTTATGGGTGTAGGCGTCTGGGCCATCATCTTCTTCAACATTTCGGTTTACATACGGAGTTCCGTTAGCAAGGCTTTGCGCTAAATGAAGCTTAAAGTCGGGAAAGCCTTTGGTGTCGAGTCGTCGACAAAAGCGGTTTACCGTTGGTTCACTGACATCGGCCATTTTGGCGAGCGTCGCAATACTTGAGTGAATCGCGGTTTGGGGCGAAGCCATAATTACTTCGGCGACTTTACGTTCCGACTTGCTAAAGTTTTCCAGATTTTTTTGAATTTTTTCTAATGTATTCATAGTGTTCACGCGGGCGAAGAGAACAACTCGTTGGTTTTACCCGGTCGCCCTTTGGGGGGATTGGAAATAACACATTTCCAAAAAGGTAAGTTAAACCAACGCCATGCAATGAGTATAAACCTAGGATGTAGATTTCCGTAACAATTCAAGTTAACAATTGATGAGAACATGACAAGCCTCAAACAAAATTTCATGAAAACTACAGAATTTAGATTTAAATCGATGATTAATGGAAATTTCCAGCTCATTAATGATGTATTAGTTACAGCAAAAAGAAATAAATTTTCAATTCGCTGTAACTTACAGGGATTCTAGCTGATGATTCTTTGAGCAAGCAGCTCAATTTTGGCCATCAAATTAGGGGCTAGCGTGGCAATATGTCGCTGCTCATCTAATATCGAGTGCAAGATAGCATGTGTTGTTAGCGGGTTGGCTAGTACCACGCGGAATACGATGGTATCAAGCTTGTCCCAGCGTTCTGGGTTTAAACGGGTTCGAGAGACAAATGAACGCCCCGTTTCCCTTTGTTTTTTCTGCACAAACTGGGTGATTTCATTTAGCAACGCGTTCAGTTCTGCTTTTTGATTGGGCAAGGCTTGTTGCAGTGCTTGGCGAACAAAAGCAGGAATATAACGATAGGTTAAAAGACACAGTTCGGGTTCAGAAATCAGCTCAAAGTCGTCTTGTTCTTTAATTAGATCGGCGAAATAGCGAGCTTTAGCTAGGCTTTGGTCAATCAATAATTCGTAGCCAGGGCGACTAATAATGTGCATGCTAGCGTACACCAACATGGCCATACCTGAACGAGAACCTTCTAACGTATGGCTGCCTAGATCTTTTGAACCTTTCCGCAAAATATACTGCGCATGGTGCTCAATTGAATGCATAGCATCAGGCTTTTTGAATAGTACCATGCCTGCACCCATAGGGATGTAGAGCTGTTTATGTGCATCAATCGTGACGGAGTCAGCCAACTCAATACCATTGAGTAAGTGTCGGTGATTATTCGACATTAATGTTGCACCGCCCCAAGCGGCGTCTACGTGAAAATGACAACCTTCTTGCTGGCAAATATTGGCGATATCTCTTAAGGGATCAATGTTGCCCGTTTCTGTCGTTCCGGCGACGCCAACAACCGCAAAAGGTTTAATTTTCTGGCTTTTTAGGTGTGCCATTTTGGCTTTCAAATCTTGTGGGCATAAGCGGTTGTTGTGGTCGGTTTTTACACAAACCAAGCCTTCTTGGCCGATACCCAATACGTCAGCGGCTTTCTTTAAAGAGTAATGGCCACGATCAGACACTAAAATGGCTAACCCGTGGTAACCATAATGACGCATGGCTTTAAACAGCCCCTCTTTTTCGACGCCTTGGAAATCACCATCGGCTTTCAAAGTATTATTACGAGCCACCCACAATGCCGTGATATTGGCAATTGTTCCACCAGAGCAAAATGCACCGAGCGAATGATTAGCGCTATGCATCCATTGGCTGTAAAAAGCGTCGTTTTTTTGATAGATCAAACGATGCAACATACCCAAAACCTGCCGTTCTAGCGGTGTAAACGCTTTTGACGTTTCAATTTTGACTAAGTTTTGATTCAGCGCAATCATGATCTTTGATAACGGCATCAAGAAATATGGCAGTGCAGATGTCATATGACCAATAAAGCTAGGAGCCGAGGTATGCACTGAATGAGCGACTAAATTATCCAACAAATGCTGAGTATGTTCTGAAACGAACTCCGGTGACTCTGGAATTTGCGGATTAGAGAAATCTTTTTCGATCTCTTTGAGTGGTTTTTCTTCAGCGACAATATGTTCACGCAAGAAGAGGTTCAAATTGCGCGATAGCTCTTGGTCTATTTTTGTCAGTGTTGAATCGGGGCCTTCGGGCACAGTGAAGATCCGTAACAAGCTCTCGAAACTCACATTTGCAGTTTTTTGTTCTGATACCATACAGCTTCGTTATTTTGATTTTATGGAATGCGAGCGGCACAATCTAAACGAAAACGGGACAGTTGTCCCGTCTTAATTCGGCTAGAGTAGAGGCGGCGACTAGTTACAGACTTTCTTTTCGATCAAGGCGATGGCATCGTTATATTTATTCAACGCAGCTTCGATCTGCTTCGGATGACTGAGCAATTCGGCTAAAGCTGAACGTAATTCATAGTTTTTTTCGTTAGGCTTTGCTTGGCGATCTTCATAGGTGATTTTAGCAATGTGGCCAAGATCATCACCGCGAGAGGCTAATACTTTAATGTCGTGCTGTTCTAGTTTTAGCCAAGCTTCTACAGGTTGCGAGGTGGCGACTTTAGAAGGATCGTTGCTTAGGTAATAGTGGACTGCCGCACGGCTTAATTCAAAGTGATGCTGGCGTCCTTGCAGAAACCATTGGCTGACTTCAGTAAGTTCAGGATATTGCGCGGTCGTTAAGTCTGCGAGATCACTATACCAATGGAGAGACGCGTCGACATAAGCGTCATATTTTTCGGATAAGCATTGGTTATCAGCAGCGAGAGCAACATTCGCTGAAGTTGAGAGCAGTAGGGCAACGATAACACGTTTCATAAATCTTCCTTTGGGCTTTGTTATTGTATGGGAGTTTTCTACTCCCTATTGTTAGTTTAAATGAAGGCTAAAGTGATTCCTGAGATCTAGCCTGCAAGTGATACAAAGAACAGCATAAGAATAGGCACCAGTAGGCTGAGAATAAACCCACTGACAATTGCGATCGGTACGCAACGAACCCCGCCAGTTGTCTGGATCACGGGCAAGGTGAAATCCATCGCGGTTGCCCCAGCATAGCCGATGGCAGAGCAAGGTTTGGTTCGGATTAGCATGGGGATCATCACTAAAGCAACCAGTTCTCTAAGTAGCTCTATCATGAAAGAGGCACCACCATAGACTGGGCCGAAAGCATCACCCATTAAAATCCCGGCAAGTGAATACCATCCAAAACCGGAAGCCATGGCTAGTCCTCGATAAATTGGGATATCAAGAATCATGGCCGCAATGATCCCCCCAACCCAAGAGGTCAATATAATGACTAATGCGATGACCATTCCGTATTTATTGAGCAAAATTTGTCGTAGAGTTAAACCACTATTTCTCAACTGAATACCAATAAAGAAAAGTAATACGAACAAGATCCATTCACTGGCGGTGCTCACCCAACTTAAATCGAATCCTAATACAATCCCAAGCGCTAATCCTCCACCGACAACCACAATCAGCTTTACGGATTCTAACGCCATGCTAGATAGTGGCAGTTTTGAATGGTTCGCATCGGTTTTTATGGGTAGAAATTTGTCAATAAAAGGCAAGACCAACAAGTTGCAAGCACCGATCATCAAGAAAAATACGGTGGTAAATTTGAGTATCAACTGTAGGTTACTGCCCAAGTTATCGAGGGCTGCCAAGCTTAAACCCATCAGAAACAGAATGACGTAAACTAACCAAGACGTGGCTTTATTTAATGCTGCTAGCCACTGTTGATTGGCAATAGAAAATAGATACCCCACTATTAGTGGGGCAAAAATAAATAACATCCCTGAGAACATCTCATCCTCTGATTATTTTGGGTTTAGAAGCCGCTTGCGTTGATCACATCATTGAGTTTTGATTTGAATTCAAGCTCACTAAGGTTACTTAAGTTGTATAGCACCTCAGCTCCGGTCGCATTTATTTCGACGTCATGCTCTTCAATCTCTTCATCTTGACGACGAAACAGTAAAAGATGGTGAGCAATACGTGCCACATCAAGGTAACTGACTTCGTGAGAAGATGCGACTAAAGATTGATTTCCTGCTACTTCAAGGAAATCTGAGTCGAATCCCCAACTTCTTAACACAAGCTGACTGGTTTTTGAACATCGCGACTGAAAAATCTGTAGGGCGATGTCTTGATCGAGATAGTTGCCTTTCTCAAGATATAAATGATATTCGTGTACCAGACAAAACAAGCCAATATCCGCAAGTAGACCGACAAGTAAGGCTTTTTCCTGCTCTAAATGTTGATATCGGCTTGGTTCTAGTTGTTTAAATGCGTGAGTTACCATCACCATGGTTGCGCCAAGCTCTCGTGATATGGCGGCGCTATTAACCAATATTTTATTGCATTCTTTGCTTAAGTTTACAGAGTGCTTTAACTGCTCAATCGCTTGGGCTGTTACAATGTCGCGTACTCGTAGTATGCCTAAGCGTGATACAGCCGTGACTAAATCCGTACAGGTAATATTTCGACGATTAAAGACAACAGAGTTTGCTACGCGTACTACAATTGCAGTCAGTCCGGGATCTTCAAGTAGACAATCGGCGACATCTGAAATTGCAGTAGATTCTAATGTGCATAAGCGCTGTATTTTTAGAACAACATCAGGAATAGGAGGAAGTGAAATTTTTCCTGTGCTGAGTGAGTGTTCAACCAATTGAGAAAATTCACTTTCTAACCCTTGGATGAGCATTTGATGATGATCTGGAAGCCAGTAAAAAGATAGATGATTCATAAATTTGTGCTCAATCTGTACTGAAGGCATTTTACCGTCTGCTAACCCAAATAAGCAATCAATTCACCATTAATCGCATTAATTTGTTTTATTGATACATTAGCCTTAATACGTTAATGAAAGGAATGTGTGTCAAAGAAATTTATTCATAAACACAATGATGTGATTTTCATCTCATAACTCTGCGCAGATATGTTTATTGATGTGATGTATGCCCAGACTTATTTTGTATCGTTAACTATGATAGTACCCATATTAAGCAAGCTAATACTAAACTACTACAAGCTTGTTACTAACTTACTCTTTTTATTCGCAAAAATACGCTGCTATCTGGTGATCACTATTAATCGGGGAACTTGATTAAGGATCAATGGATATGATTGAGCATGCATTTTTCAATTACGTTATTAAATTTGGCGCATTTCAAAAGCGTTCAATGTTTGGTGGTGTTGGGCTTTTCCAAAAAGAAGCGATGTATTCACTGATTAGTGAAGAGTCTGTTTTTATTCGTGGAGGTGAAGAGCTCGATGATGCACTCACAAAATTAGGCTGCGAAAAATACAAACACGTTAAAAAGCAGACCACAGCAACCGTTAATTATTATGATATTACTGAGCTTTTTGTGAGCAATCATGAGAGCCTAGATACGATTATTGAACGTTCCATCCGCTATTCTGTTGAGCAACGTAGCTTTCAAAAATCCTCTGCAAGTCGTCGACTACGTGATTTGCCAAACATGCAGTTAACGTTAGAGCGTATGGTTAAAAAAGCGGGCATCAATGATGTGGAAACGTTCATGCGCTTAGGTGCTCCTACGATATTTTCTAAAGTGAGAAAAACGTACGGTAGTGACGTCGATGTAAAACTACTGTGGAAGTTTGCTGGTGCGATCGAAGGTATTCATTGGAAATTGCTGCAAGAGCCTCGCAAGCGTCAATTATTAGAAAGCTGCTCATTACGCTGACAGTTTTGTAGCACAGTTATCAAATAAATAGTTATCAAATAAAAAGCCGAGTCTTACGTCTCGGCTTTTTATTGTATTTAGCTTACACCTAGAACTTAAAACGAGTCGTAAACATCAGTTGATCGCCGTAAGCATCATTGATGCGAGCCTCGGCACCGAGAGAGAAAAGTTCTGTAGAATGAAAACGGGCATAAACAGACGCAATCCAGTCATCATTGTCATCAATAGAAACAAAGCCACCTTTGCCACCAACTTCCAACTGTGGTCCAAGCCATTGGCGTACGCCAAGGTTTAATTCCATTCCTGTATCGGCGCTTTTATTATCGCGGGTATCTACGACGCGTAATAGCATTTCACCCGTGAAGTCAGCCCAGTTGTTAATAGGAGCATGAAAGCCAAAACCTGCAGCTGCGTCAAAATCACCTTCAAACTCAGAGTCTATACGACCGATAACATGTGCATTTGGGTGAATTGATTTGCTCATCGCAGCACCAAAGGTGACTGGACTTGCTCCAATACGAGCTTCGATATAGTCATAACTAAAATTGCTCATGACGGATGGGCTATTTCGGTCTATTTCTGCCAGTGTTTGGCCTGAGGCTAGCAGCAAAGCGGCTGCAATGATTGTTTTACGCATAGTCACTATAAACCTATATTTTTAGTTTATTTCCATGGTCAGTCGCGGAATAGCCGCGGTGACATTAAAGAATTTAGACATCATAGTGCATAGATTGACATTGTCGCCATTAAAAAGTGTCATTCTTTTGTTGTCTTCGCAAAAAATAAGCAAAGAGAGTGCCATTTCTTCGTTAGGATATTTTATTCACCAAAACTGATGCGGTTTTGTGCGATCGCATTGAAGATTTTCTCGGCATCCAAGACTCTGGCCCAAGGCATTAAATCTGATTCGTTTTCAATCATATATTGTGTTAATTGATCTTTGATAACATCGCGAAGTTTGTTCCCATCCCAAGGTTTGGCTACATAAAAATGTAGGCTGGCATGATTCACCGCTTCTACGGTGTCTTCTAGCCCTGCTTGGCCTGTTAGTAGCACTTTGCGTGTATGTTGCGTCTCTTCATTGCGGCTTAATTCAATTAAGAAACTAATACCTGTTTGTTCGGGCATAATGTGATCGCACAAAATTAAAGCCAGCTTGATATTTTGAGCTTGGTGATCGGCAATCACTTCTTTTGCCTCTGCAACAGATTCTGCGGCTTCTAAGATAAAAAACTCTTCAAATTCGTCGAGGTCTTGTATGACGCTGTCCAATACTTCACGTTCATCGTCCACGCATAAGATCAAAAATTTGTTCATGATATTCTCCTTAATCATCAGCACGACAAGTTATCGACTAACTGGCAGCCATACCGTCATTGTCGTGTATTTATTCTGTTCAGATTGAACATCGATCCAACCTTGATGCTGGTGGACTATTTGTTGGCAGACAGAAAGCCCAATACCGAGTCCAAAGTTACCTTCTTTTTTCGTCGTGTAATTTAATGTGAAGATACGCTCTTTCTGCTCGTACGGGATCCCACAACCATTATCCGTGAAACTGATGGTCACAAAAGATTGATTACCCTGTTTTGCTAATGTGGTTGCAATGTGCAGTACGCCATTGGCTGGGAAGGCATCAATAGCGTTGGAAATGAGGTTTGTCCATACTTGTTGTAATGCAATCGGCTGACAGGTAATCAAAGGTAAGTCGGCATACTCTTTTTCGACTTTGTGGCGCTTAAGACGATTTTCGAAAATAACCAGAGTGTCTTCAATACCTTCATGAATATTGACCTTGTGCAGCGCTTCATCATCAGGGCGAGCATACCCTTTAAGGCTTCGTACCATATCGGCGATGCGTTGTGCACAAACATTGATAGAACGAAGTGTACTACCTGTTAGGAAATAGTTTTCTAATTGTTCCAGTGTTTCTAACGTTTTCTCAGGATCGTGCTTAGCCGATTGTCGGAGCGCAAGATCATCATCTAGATTGAGTTTGACCAATTTTTTCGCGATCAAACGATGATGAATTTCATTTTCTATGGCTTTAGCGCGTGCCCGCTCTTCTGATGTAGAAGTAGGTTTGGCTGAAAGTGCATTCCTTAATAGTTGGCTGCCTTTATGTTGCAGGTTTTTATGTTCAGTCTCTTGGACTAGGTGCTCAATCTTGTCTGACAATGTTTCGGTTCCACGTAAAATTGCGGCGACAGGATTGTTTAGTTCATGAGCGACGCCTGCAACAAGCTGACCGAGCATGGCCATTTTTTCCCGCTCGATTAATTGCTGATGAGCTGACTCAAGTGATTCGAGCGTTTTTTGTAGTTGCAATTTAGTGTTAATACTGCGTTGTAAGCGGCGGTTAAAATGGCGGAGCAGCAAGTTAGTAAATAGGGGCAATAGCCGAGTATCCGAATGCATGACTTTTGCAAACACATCTCGGTCTAGTTTAATCACATCGGTTTTAGTCAGGGTGACGGCAGTAGAAAAAGATTTCTCACCAGTCACAAAAGACATACCACCGACAATGTTGCCTTTTTTGTGGCGAACCACTTCTCTTTGTTGCCCTAAATCATCTTTTTTATACAGGGCCACTTCACCTTCAGTGATGAACCAAAGAAAGCGGTTCTCTTCTCCCTCTTTGGTAAGAAAGTGATTAGTGGAGTAGGTTCGGCAGGCGCGAGTTTCATCTTCATTTTCAAAAAATTGGTGTAAAGCACCAATTACTTGTTCAGCCAGTTCTGTATCAGAAAGCTTGTGGTAATCGGAGATAAAACCATCTCGATAACTGCGCATTTTATTATCGATGTGCGCGCGTAAGATGCGCTGTTGATCAAGTATTGTGCTGTAGTTGAGAATGTTGTCTTTATCGTGATCTAAGATGTAGGTCGTGAGCTCTTTTTGGACGGTTTTATAGAGCACGTTATTTTGTAGTGGCTTAGTGAGGCAGTGATCTAATCGCCCCTCATTGACGGCGGTGAGAATGGCTTGAATATCTTGTCCGCAGCTTATCAGCACTTTCCGCGCTGAACGCGTGTGGGTTGATTTATCGAGTTGAGTCAAAAAATCCGCACCATCAAACTGCTCATGGTGACTGGCAATGACCAATGCAATCGTTTGTTGCTGTTCGTGCAAATATTCTAGGGCTTGCTCAGCTTCATCTATGGTGTCCGCTGTATGAAGATCAAATTTAGTGGCGAACGGAGCTAACTCAGCTCGCAACTGTTCTGTGCTGATTGGGTTATTGTCTAAACAAAGTAGTGCGTAATGGTTCACACAAGCCTCTACTGTCATCGCTGTTTTGACTACTGTAGCAAGTATTACGCAGTGGGTTTGAGAGCTAGGTTTTAGAATTTCTCATCACATCTTAGCAATACTCTGACCTAACTCCATGTTTTGGTTTTCAATTGTTTACGGTAGACTGGGTAAAATCTTCAGGAATGGAACGCTATGAAACAGTTAAAAATCATTGGTGCGGTTGGTGGTGCTATCGTCTTAGCAGCATGTTGGCCGTTGGCTGTCGGGCAAATCGGTGAAAAGGTGATCACTAACGGTATTGCAAATATCTCTTCACGTTCAATCGAGGCGGATATTGTCAGTTATAAGCGCGGTTACCTTTCATCAACCGTGCAAACCCGCTATCAGATTGCAGATAAAACGCTCAAACAACAGTTTGTTGCCGATGGTTTACCGACCCAAGTTTTAGTCAATAGCGAGGTTAAGCATGGCCTGTTGAGTTTAACAGCAACATCCGTTATTGCTGATCAAGAAAATCTACCATTGACGATGACCAGTATCACGCAGTTGAATGGCAATACTCAATACACTGTGGCGCTAGACAGTTGGCACTACCAAAGTGAAGATGGCGAGATGACGTTCTCGACAACGCCCGCCACATTGAAAGGTGATATTTCGGTGCTAGGTGAAATCACTTATCAACTGAATGTTCCTTCTGTTGAGTTGGATTTTACCAGTGGTGAAAAAATGATGCTTTCACAGCTAACTGGTCAAGGTATAGGTAAACAAGATAAAGGCTTCTGGCTAGGACAACAGTCATTGGCGTTAGCAAAAATTAATCTTGTCGATGGCCTAGGTGAAAATACGCTGAGTATGGACAACATGCGTTATTCCTTTGATTCGGTATTAAAAGGAGAGCCTTCTCGTTTTGATAGTAATCACTTGATTGAGATGGATAAATTAACTTATAGCGAAGGCGAGGTGAAGGACCTCAATCTTGATTTTACCTTGGGTGATTTAGATGGTGACGCTTTTGAGAAGCTCTCAACGCTTTACCAAAACAGCCCAGAACTTTCTGATGAGGACATTCAGCAAGCACTACCTTATGTGCAATCATTATTCGAGAAAGGTTTTTATCTATCGATGAATAAAATGGCGCTAAAAGTTGGCCAAGGTGAGTTTGAATCAAACTGGAAGATAGCGGTTCCTGAAGGGACAAATAATGTGGTGCAAGATCCGAGTACCATTTTACCAGCCTTAACCGGCCACATTGATACCTTCATTTCTAACCAGCTGGTTGAAGATTTTCCTTTTATCCAGCAGGGTATTGATGAGCTTGTTGTGATGGAAATTATGCAGCAAACCGATCAAGGATATCGACTCCAAGCTGAACTGAAACAGGGCAACTTGGAATTTGAAAATGGCAATCAAATGCCGCTATTGACACTATTACTTCCGGCATTGATGCGATAGCGAACGGCGCTCAAGCAAACGATTTCGCGAGTTTTAGCAATCAGTAAGAGAAAAGAGCCGATAGAAGCTCTTTTCTCGCTTTTTATCCACATCAAAAAGTGGTATTAATCACATTAATTGTCGATAGCAGGAGCAAGGAACTCATGGAATCAAATCAAGCGGGCCCAGTCTATAATTTCAGCGCAGGCCCAGCAGCCTTACCTAAAGCCGTGATGGAAAAAGCGCAAGCCGAGTTTATTAACTGGAACGAGCTTGGCACGTCCGTTATGGAAATTAGTCATCGCAGTAAACCTTTTATTCATGTTGCTCAAGAAGCGGAGCAAGATCTGCGAGATTTGCTTAATATCCCGAGTAATTACAAAGTATTATTTTGTCAGGGTGGAGCGCGCGCTCAGTTTGCGGCGGTGCCTTTAAATTTATTAGGCGATGCGACTAAAGCGACCTATATTGATGCGGGTTACTGGGCTGAAAGTGCGGTCAAAGAAGCGAAGAAATATTGTGAAATCGATGTTTTCAACGCCAAAGTGACCAAAGAGGGCAAAACAGCGGTATTACCAGCCAGCGAATGGAAAATCGATCCTGAGTCGGCTTACGTGCATTTTTGTCCGAATGAAACGATAGATGGTATTGAGATTAATGATTTACCAGATACAGACAAACCGATTGTAGCTGATATGTCATCTACGATTTTGTCGCGCCAAATAGACGTCTCAAAGTACGGGGTCATTTATGCGGGAGCGCAGAAAAACATTGGGCCAGCGGGGATCTGTATTGCGATTGTTCGTGATGATTTGCTTGATTTAGCCAGTGATGTGCTACCGACTATCTTGAATTATAAAGTGCAAGCTGAACAAGATTCTATGTTCAACACGCCGCCTACGTTTGCGTGGTATTTGTCGGGTCTCGTGTTCAAGTGGCTAAAAGGGCAGGGTGGTGTCGCTGCGGTTGAGAAAATCAACCGCGAGAAAGCAGCGCTGCTTTATAACGCAATTGATGAGTCACCTTTCTATCGCAATACCATTCACCCAAACAACCGTTCACTGATGAATGTGCCTTTCCAATTAGTGAAACCAGAGTTGGATAGTACGTTTTTAGAGTTGGCTGAAGCACGTGGTTTAGTCTCGCTGCAAGGTCACCGAGTCGCGGGTGGTATGCGTGCCTCGATTTACAATGCGATGACACTGGAAGGCGTTCAAGCCTTAGTTGATTTTATGCAAGAGTTTGAACAGCAGTACGCCTAACGTTTTTTATGGTATCAAAAACGATATAACATAAAATACGACCTTAAAAAAACAAAGCCCACTAAGTGGGCTTTGTCATTAATCGGCTAGATTGAAGAGCATTACAATTTGTCGGTTAACTCAATTGCTTGGCCAATGTAGTTGGCTGGTGTCATCTCTTTCAAGCGTGCTTTTTCAGCTTCAGGTAGCGCAAGACTATCAATAAAGTGGCGCATTGCTTCACCATCGACTCGCTTGCCGCGCGTGAGTTCTTTCAATTTTTCGTACGGTTTTTCGATGCCGTAGCGGCGCATAACCGTTTGCACTGGTTCAGCAAGGACTTCCCAGTTTTTATCGAGCTCAGCAAGCAGCGCATCACGGTTCACTTCCAGTTTACTGATCCCTTTTAGCGTTGAAGTGTAGGCGATGATCGCATAACCAACACCCACACCAAGGTTACGCAGCACGGTTGAATCTGTTAAGTCACGTTGCCAGCGAGAGATAGGCAGCTTTTGTGCTAGGTGATTGAACACGGCATTAGCAAGGCCTAGGTTGCCTTCTGAGTTTTCAAAATCGATCGGGTTGACTTTATGTGGCATTGTCGATGAACCAATTTCACCCGCAATGGTTCTTTGTCTGAAGTGGCCCAAAGCGATATAGCCCCAAATGTCACGATCGAAGTCGATCAGAATAGTATTGAAGCGGGCAACGGCATCAAATAGCTCTGCGATGTAATCATGTGGCTCAATTTGTGTGGTATAAGGGTTCCACGCCACACCTAGCGATTCAGTGATAAACTCTTCGCTAAAGGTATGCCAGTCGAGTTCTGGATAGGCTGAAAGGTGAGCGTTGTAGTTACCTACTGCGCCGTTTACTTTTGCGAGAATCTCGATATTGGCAATCTGCTTATATTGGCGTTCCATACGGTACGCTACGTTAGCCATCTCTTTACCCATAGTACTTGGTGATGCTGGCTGTCCGTGGGTACGAGACAATAACGGAATATCGCGATACTCTTCTGCTAAGTGACGAATCGCATCAATAATGTTGCGCATTTCAGGAAGAAGCACGGTATCGCGCGCTTCTTTGAGCATTAGCGCGTGAGATGTGTTGTTGATGTCTTCTGAAGTACAAGCAAAGTGAATGAATTCATTAACGGCGTGCAGCTCAGGAACACCCGCTACTTTTTCTTTTAAGAAATACTCTACAGCCTTAACATCATGGTTCGTTGTGCGTTCAATTTCTTTAATACGAGCGGCATCTTCTTCGCTAAAATTGTCTGCTATCGCATTAAGAAATTGATTGGCTTCATCACTGAATGCTGGAACTTCGGCAATTCCAGCAGTGGCTGAAAGCTTCTGTAACCAACGAATTTCAACAATGGTCCGATACTTGAGGAGACCAAACTCACTAAAGATACTGCGTAACGCAATCGTTTTACTTCCGTAGCGGCCGTCTACCGGTGAAACAGCAGTCAAGGCTGACAGTTCCATGTTTTTCTCCTGAATTTTGAGGTTAAGTGTGAGAGTGAATTCTTTGCGTCAATATTAGACTCGAGCTAATAAAATCTGAGCTTGTTCGATCATTTTCTTACGACCGAAGATCAGATGGCGACGCTTTCCTCCAACCTGACGCCACAAGACAGCGCAACGAATTCCTGAAAGGAGTAAGGCGCGCACTTTGTGCTGGGTTGAAGTTTGTTGAAGTATGGTAGGGGTTCCAGTGACTTGGATTCTCGGGCCAATAGGGCTGATAACATCCAAGTAGATACTGGCAAGGTTGCTGATCATCTGATCATCAAGCAAGTCAAAATGGTTGACTTGACGTTCAATCGTTTGAATACGATCGCCCAGCTGTGACATCGCATCACGACGAGCGCTTAATTTACGCTCTAATGCCATCAGGCTAATGATATAGCGAGTGATTTCACTCCCTGATGGCGTGCTATCAATACCTTTCACCAAACATTCGAGGCCAATTTTTAAGTTGGCCTCAGAGCCGAAGACATCAAGTGTATTGTTTGGATTAGTACTTAAGATAGCCGTTAGAGAAGTTTCAAACGCGTCTGAATCACAGTGACCATTTTTTGCTACGTGTTGCACTAAAGCGACAGCTTGGCAGATACCCGCAAAAGCGATGGTACGGTCATAAAGGGTGTTAGCCACGTTTATTACTCCTAAGTTGTTTAAATTCGCTGCTCAATAATTCCACCGCCAAGACACACATCGCCTTGATAGAAAACCGCGGATTGACCAGGCGTGACGGCCACTTGTGGCTCATCAAAAATGACTTTAATGTTTTCATCATCAATAGGGATGATGGTACACGCTATATCCGTTTGACGGTAACGCGTTTTTACCGTGCAGCTTAGCGTTGCTTGGATTGGTGTACGATCAACCCAGTGTAATTGGGAAGCGATCAAGCCATGAGATTTCAATAATGGGTGATCAGCGCCTTGGACTGCAATCAAAACGTTACGTTTAAGATCTTTATCAGCGACATACCATGGGTCTTCGTTACCGCCACCGCCTTTTTGGCCACCAATGTGTAACCCTTTGCGTTGACCTAAAGTGTGGTACATCAGGCCTTGATGTTCACCAATAACGAGACCTTCTGGTGTTTCAATTTTACCCGGTTGTGCTGGTAAATAGCGAGACAAGAAGTCGGTAAATTTGCGCTCGCCGATGAAACAGATACCGGTTGAATCTTTTTTCTTCGCCGTCACCAAACCTTGTTCTTCTGCAATGCGTCGAACTTCGGGTTTTTCTAAATCACCGACAGGAAATAAGCTACGAGCCACTTGTTCATGGCTTAATGTATAGAGGAAGTAGCTTTGGTCTTTGTTGTTGTCCAAGCCGCGCAGCATTTGTGGTTTGTCATTACCTTCAGGGAAGGTGCGTCGAACATAGTGGCCCATGGCGATATAATCGGCATCTAGCACTTCATCTGCAAACTCTAAAAAGGCTTTAAACTTGATTTCTTTGTTACAAAGAATGTCTGGGTTGGGAGTTCGCCCTGCTTTATATTCCTCAAGGAAATATTCAAATACGTTGTCCCAATATTCGGCGGCAAAATTAATGGTATGAAGAGGGATGTCTAACTTATCGCACACGGCTTGTGCATCGGCTAAATCTTCCGCCGCTGTACAATATTCCTCGTTATCATCTTCTTCCCAGTTCTTCATGAACAGGCCTTCGACTTGATAACCTTGCTCTTTGAGAAGATACGCCGAAACGGAGGAGTCAACACCACCGGACATGCCGACGATGACTTTCTTTTGGCTGTTTGCGCTGCGGTTGTCTGACATTACTTAATACCACTCAATTGACTTGGTCGCAGATTCTAGCAGAAAGATTTTCGTCGCGACAGATCCGAGACAGCAATCACACTTCTATCTGGTTTAATTGGCGTCGTATCTGTCAATGTCAGCAGAAATTAGTTTTAGAATTCTACAACGGCTTATGGCATAGTGCGTGCCATTTTAAAGCGTAACAAAAGGCCACAAAATGCAAGATGACAATCAGATTATGGATGACGCGTTCCTCATCGAAACAGTAGAGAATCAACTCGCGGACGGAAATCCGTTAAAGGTCAAAGAAACCTTGATGCGCTTGATGATGACAGGTCACTCAAGGGAGGATGCCGTTGCCTCTATTGCTTGTGCGCTTGCAATTGAGATTTTTGATGTGATGAAAAACGAAGGGCAATTTGACCTAAAACGCTATTCAGAGCATTTAGATAGGTTACCTGATCTCAGCTTTATGGAAGGTGAATAAAAATAATCAAGAGCAAACGTTTGCTATAATTGCCTTAGTTGCCGCGCTAATGGGTGCGCGGTAGAATCGCGCATCTTTTTCTCCTCTACTCAGACTGACGTTATGAAATTTCCTGGCCAACGCAAATCAAAGCATTACTTTCCTGTTCATGCACGTGACCCACTTGTTATCCAAGCACAAGAAAATAAAAAAATGTCACGTACACATATTATTGGTATCGACCAGACCTTGGTGGATATAGAAGCGAAAGTAAATACTGACCTCATCGAAAAATATGAGCTTAGTAAAGGCCATTCGTTAGTGATTGACGATCAGAAGGCCGAAGCTTTGTACACTGAGCTCAAACAAAATGGTCTGATTACTAACGAATATGCTGGGGGAACGATTGGCAACACATTACACAATTATTCGGTGCTGGCAGATGATCGCTCAACGTTGTTAGGTGTGATGAGCCAAGATATCAAAATTGGTAGCTACGGTTATCGTTATTTATGTAATACATCAAGTCGGATGGATCTGAATTATTTACAAGCGGTCGATGGAGCGATTGGGCGCTGCTTTGCCTTGATCACAGAGGATGGAGAAAGAACCTTTGCTATTAGTGAAGGGCAAATGAACCAACTTCGCGCAGAAAGTGTTCCAGAAAAAATATTTAAAAGTGCTTCAGCCTTAGTACTGACTGCTTATTTAATTCGCTGCAAAACTGGTGATCCAATGCCAGAGGCAACAATGAGAGCGATTGAATATGCTAAGAAATATGATGTACCTGTTGTTTTAACCTTAGGTACTAAATTTGTTATTCAAGATGACCCTCAATTTTGGCAAAATTTTTTGCGTGATCATGTTACTGTTGTTGCCATGAATGAAGATGAAGCCGAAGCATTAACCGGGGAAAGTGATCCCCTTGCAGCGTCAAATAAAGCCTTAAATTGGGTTGATCTTGTATTATGCACCGCAGGCCCAGTCGGTTTATTTATGGCAGGATATACTGAAGATGCGGCGAAACGTGAAACATCGTTGCCACTATTACCTGGTTCTATTGCTGAATTCAATCGTTATGAATTTAGTCGCCCAGCATCAAAAATAAGTTGTGAAAATCCGATACGTGTTTATTCTCATATTTCACCGTATATGGGTGGACCTGAGAAAATTAAAAATACTAATGGTGCGGGAGATGCGGCGTTGTCGGCATTGCTGCATGATATGGCAGCCAATAAATATCATAAAGAGAACGTCCCTAATTCGAGCAAGCATCAGAATAACTTTTTAACCTATTCATCCTTCTCGCAAGTTTGCAAATATTCCAACCGTGCCAGTTATGAGGTGCTAGCCCAGCATTCACCTCGTCTGTCACGTGGTTTACCTGAACGTGAAGACAGCTTAGAAGAAGCGTATTGGGAAAGATAAAAGATTAAAATAATAAAAAGGCTCCGTTAGGAGCCTTTTTATTTGCTAAAGAGTTATTAAATCTCGAATTCTTCTAGAGATTTACCTGCATCAAGTTGCTCTTGAATTGCAGAAGGTGTGCGACCTTGACCTGTCCATGTTTTTTCTTGGCCATTGGCATCAAGATATTTGTATTTTGCTGGACGAGGTGCGCGTTTGCCTTGAACTTTAACTTTGTTCTTAGTTTCACCAGAAAGTGCAGAAATTAATGCGCTTACATCAATACCGTCTTTGGCAATCTGTTCTGCAATCGCAGCCAGCTTCGCTTCTTGTTCTGCGCGAGCAGAGCGTTCTTCTTCTTCCGCTTCTCTGCGTTCTTGAACAACGATCGTTAATTTATCTAGTGCTTCTTCAAGCTGCTCTAGAGTGAGTTCACGGGAAAAAGCGCGTAGGCTACGAATATTAAGTAGAGTTTTTGTTAATTCAGACATGACTATTCCTATTTGATTTAATTTAGTCGACACAGCAATAATAAACTGCTGAATTGGTACTTACAATATTAGATTCAAATATTAATGAAAATTTTATAGATAAATAAAAATCAAAAAAATATGAACTTGTTAATGATGAGCTAATTTCATACATAAGTAGTAGTATCAAGAAGATCATCAATGATTTTTAGATAGACTTATAATTAATGTTTTTTATTATAATCTTCGTGATATTCATTGCACCACATTATGAAAGAAGTCTCAATGTTTCTTAATGAATGTGACCAATAATTGATGCACTTTGATGACATGATCGGTTGCAATGCATTCGTTGTTAAGTACAATGTCATTTACCTAAAGCGAAGTAAGACATTTATCATTGTTAAAATGACTTAATAACGGTGATTTATTGTACTTTCTTTGACGTAGAGGTGCGGTAAAAAATAGTAACTTTTGTTGGGGTAATGCCAATGAACAAAAGTGAAAGGTTTTATCGCCGAAGTAAGTATGCACATTAAAGCAGCTTGCTGGGGTTGTATTCGAATAGGAACAACACTGCCATAGTCTATTCTTTTTTTAAACTATGGAGCGCTACTGTAGGGTTGGGTGAAGTGTTCGCTTCCCTTTCGCTTAGTTCAACATGAATTACGTGGTTATCTTAGCTCGTAATTTGTCTGCAGTAGATCTCTAACCATTTACTTACTGGTTTTTGAAGATCATGAATTTAATCGATTTTGCATCATCTCCTCTGTCGCTGTTACCGCCTCTGGTAGCATTAAGTTTGGCTGTTCTTACACGCAGAGTACTTGTTTCATTAGGTGTCGGTATTGTATTAGGCGCGGTATTACTCGCGGATTATTCTTTTGGTAGTGCATTCAGTTATGTTGCTACTAAGGTATCAAGCGTCTTTGTTGCTGATGGCGGCATTAACACTTGGAATATGAGTATCGTCGGGTTTTTGCTTTTATTAGGTATGATGACCGCGCTATTAACTTTGTCTGGCGGTACTCGTGCTTTTGCCGAATGGGCACAAGTCCGCGTAAAAAGTAAACGTGGCTCAAAACTGCTGGCGGCATTTTTGGGTGTGTTTATTTTCGTTGATGATTATTTTAACAGTTTAGCCGTAGGTTCTATTTCTCGCCCTGTGACTGACCGCTTTTATGTATCTCGCGCTAAACTTGCCTATATCCTTGATTCAACTGCAGCACCAATGTGCGTTGTGATGCCAGCTTCTAGTTGGGGCGCGTACATTATGACGATTATTGGCGGTATTCTCGTTTCTCACGGGATTACCGAATATTCGGCATTGGGCGCGTACATGCGTTTAGTACCAATGAATTTTTATGCCATTTTTGCATTACTGATGGTGTTTGCGGTGGTGTGGTTCCAATTAGATATTGGTCAAATGCGCCAGCATGAAATTAATGCCTCCCAAGGCCGTGGATTCGACGACGCAAATGAAAACGATAGCCAAGACGCACATGAGTTAAATGAAGAGCTTGATATCAAAGAGAGTGAACATGGCAAAGTGTTGGATCTGGTTCTGCCTATCGTATTACTCATCATTGCAACGGTTTCAGCCATGTTATTTACGGGTGGTCAATCTTTAGCCGCAGACGGTAAAGCATTTGATCTACTGGGTGCGTTTGAAAACACCAATGTTGGCGCTTCATTGATTTACGGCGGGCTAGTTGGCTTGGCGATGGCTCTGTTTACTGTGTTTAAGCAAAAGCTGCCAATGAATGACATCAGTAATACATTGTGGATCGGTGCTAAATCGATGTTTGGTGCGATTTTGATCCTGATTTTTGCCTGGACAATTGGCTCTGTTATTGGGGACATGAAAACCGGTGCGTATATGTCATCTTTGGTTCAAGGTAATATTGATCCGCATTGGCTACCGGTCATCTTATTCTTACTATCGGGCGTGATGGCGTTTTCAACCGGCACTTCTTGGGGAACGTTTGGCATCATGTTGCCCATTGCTGGAGATATGGCTGCGGCGACCGATATCGCTCTAATACTCCCTATGCTGAGCGCGGTGCTCGCTGGTTCCGTTTTTGGTGACCACTGTTCTCCTATTTCTGACACCACCATTTTATCGTCGACAGGCGCGCGTTGTAATCATATCGATCACGTTGCGACACAATTGCCGTATGCACTGGCTACGGCCTTGGTTTCGAGTGTCGGTTTTGTTGTTTTAGGAATGACAGCGTCAGTGCTGATCTCGTTGGCTTGTGCCTCTGTTGCATTTATCATTGTGTGCATGATTATGGCCGCTATGGCGAAATCAAAAATGACACATTGCGAGACGTTGTAGCTGTATTTTGGTTAAATAGAGTTGATGAAAGGGAAACGAAATTTTCCCTTTTTTATTACTGGCGCACGACGGCGAAAAAAGATTTTAAAAAAGCAAAATTTTTAGTTGAAAAAGAACATCAGCTTGGTTAGTGTGGAGTCAAGACAGCAAACCAATAAGAGCTGATAAGTATGCGTAATTTTGTAATGAACATTCATCATCACCATCACCCTAAATAATCTTTCGGGGAGATGTACGCATACCCGGGAGGCAGGAAACTCCCGGTGGTTAAGTCAAAGCATTTAGATTAAAACCCTCGGGAGAACGCAAATCTCCCGAGGGTTTTTTCATTTTGCTTTAACTCAATTCCAAATACATTCAATACATTGCACAGGGAAATTGTCATGCAAACACAACGCCTAAGAATTGCCATCCAGAAGAAAGGCCGCTTGAGCTCAGAGTGCCAAGACTTACTTAAAAAATGCGGCGTGAAATTCAATATCATGGGTGAGCGTCTTGTCGTTCACTCTCTCAATATGCCGATCGACCTACTGCTAGTGCGTGATGACGACATACCCGGGCTGGTGATGGACGGTGTGGTTGATCTCGGTTTCATTGGTGAGAATGAACTGGAAGAGGTGCGTTTAGAACGCTTGTCGCAAAATAAGAAAAGTGAGTTTGTTTCACTGCGCCGTCTTGATTTTGGTGGTTGCCGCTTATCCATCGCGATCAATAAAGATCAGCAATACAACGGCCCTCAAGATTTGGCGGGTAAACGCATCGCCACAACTTATCCGCAGTTACTCAAAGCGTACATGGATGAAAAGGGCATTGATTTTAGCACTTGTGTGCTCACCGGTTCTGTTGAGGTTGCGCCACGAGCTGGCTTAGCTGATGCGATTGCTGACCTTGTTTCTACCGGCGCAACATTAGAAGCAAATGGCCTCAAAGAGGCTGAAGTTATCTTCCAATCCAAAGCAACACTCATTCAGCGTCAAGGTGAATTCAGTGAAGATAAGCAAGCATTGATTGCTCGTTTATTGACGCGTATGCAAGGCGTGATTCAAGCTAAAGAGTCCAAATACATCATGCTGCATGCCCCGGTTGATCAATTAGAAGCGATTAAAGACTTACTTCCGGGAGCGGAAGACCCAACAGTGCTGCCTTTATCGGCGGAGAAAAATCGTGTTGCAGTACATGTGGTCAGTACCGAGAACCTATTTTGGGAAACTATGGAGCGCCTAAAAGCATTAGGGGCGAGTTCTATTTTGGTTTTACCTATAGATAAAATGATGGAGTAACGGCGATGAGAACTGTCGTTTGGCAATCGTTGAGTGAAACTCAGCAAGATTCAATTTTAGAACGCCCGGCCATTACTGAAGGAGCCAATGTCACTGCTGCCGTGAGCGCCGTGATTGCGCAGGTAAAAGCGCAAGGTGACCAAGCTTTAATTGAGTTAACTGAAAAATTTGACCGCGTGAAACCGGATTCAATTCGCGTCTCAAGTGGTGAGATTGATGCGGCGTGTGAGCGTCTTTCTGACAAGATGAAACGAGCGCTTCAACAAGCTTATGAGAACATTACTAAGTTCCATAAAGCACAAAAGCTGCAACCGATCAAAGTGGAAACGCAGCCGGGAGTGGTGTGTGAACAAGTCACGCGTCCAATTAATACGGTGGGCTTGTACATTCCCGGAGGCAGTGCGCCTTTACCTTCTACCGTATTAATGTTGGGTGTTCCTGCACAAATTGCAGGGTGTCGTAAAGTGGTGCTCTGCTCACCGCCACCGATTGCGGACGAAATCCTCTACGTGGCCAAGCTGTGTAACATTGATGAGGTATACAACATTGGTGGTGGTCAAGCGATTGCAGCAATGGCTTATGGGACGAAATCCGTTGCTAAAGTAGACAAAATCTTCGGCCCCGGTAATGCCTACGTGACAGAAGCAAAACGTCAAGTGAGTAATGATTTTCGCGGTGCAGCGATTGATATGCCAGCGGGTCCTTCGGAAGTGTTGGTGATTGCTGATGATACGGCTGATGCCGATTTCATCGCGGCTGATCTGCTTAGCCAAGCTGAGCACGGACCTGATTCACAAGTTGTGTTAGTGACCCCTTCAGCGGTGATTGCCGATCAAGTAACAGATGCAGTGCAAAAGCAGCTAAAAAGCTTATCTCGCGCCGCCATTGCAGAAAAGGCCTTGGCTTCTAGTTTGATCATTATCGCTGAGTCTTTGACCCAAGCAGTTTCTATCTCGAACTACTACGGCCCTGAGCACTTAATTGTGCAAACGCGGAACCCTCGTGAGCTGTTGCCGTTACTTGATAACGCTGGCTCAATTTTCTTAGGTGAGTGGTCACCAGAATCAGCCGGTGACTACGCTTCGGGTACCAACCACGTTTTGCCAACATACGGTTACACGCGTACTTATTCTAGCCTTGGTTTAGCTGATTTTAGTAAGCGCATGACGGTGCAAGAACTCAGCGCAGAGGGCTTACAAGGGTTAGCGCCAACCGTGGTCACAATGGCAGAAGCTGAAGGATTGGATGCACACAAACGTGCGGTCACCATTCGAGTCGAAAAATTGCAAAAGGCGAAAAAATAATGGAAAAACTGGCTCGTAAGCAAATTCAAGCACTGAAACCTTACTTATCGGCTCGCCGTATTGGCGGCAGTGGTGATGTGTGGCTCAATGCCAACGAATCGCCATTCAATAATGAGTACAAAACCGATTTTGTGCGTTTGAACCGTTACAGTGATTGCCAACCCAAAGCTATGATCGATGCGTATGCGGCTTATGCCAAGGTACAGCCAGAGCAGGTGTTGACCTCACGCGGTGCTGATGAAGGGATTGAACTTTTGATCCGCGCATTTTGTGAGCCCAATCAAGACGCTATTTTATACTGTCCGCCGACTTATGGTATGTACGCGATTAGCGCTGAAACGTTCGGTGTCGAGCGTAAAGTTGTGCCATTAACGGCGGATTGGCAGCTCGACCTGTCAGCCATTCGTGCCAATTTGGACAGCGTGAAGTTGATCTTCGTTTGTAGTCCTAATAATCCAACCGGCAATTTAGTTAAGCGCCAAGATATTATTGCTTTGCTGGAAATGACTAAAGACCGCGCTATTGTCGTGATGGATGAAGCCTACATTGATTTTTGTCCAGAAGCCTCAACCGTTGATTTATTAGCGCAATATCCGAATTTGGCGATTTTACGCACCTTATCCAAAGCGTTTGCGCTTGCAGGTTTGCGCTGCGGTTTTACCTTGGCCAATAAAGAGCTGATTGATGTGCTGCAGAAGGTAATTGCACCTTATCCCGTGCCAATTCCGGTAGCAGACATTGCCGTGCAAGCGTTATCGGAAGCTGGGCTTGCTCGTACCAAATTCCAAGTGTTGGATCTCAATGCAAACCGTGCTTACTTACAAGCAGGGTTGTATATGGTGCCCCATTTAACTGTGTTTGAAGGGTGGGGAAACTACCTATTAGTGAAATTCCCCGATGGCGATGCATTGTTTAAAGCCGCTTGGGATCACGGCATTATTTTACGCAATTCTCCGATTGAAAATTGCGTGAGGATCAGTATCGGTAATCGCGAAGAGTGTGAAAAAACACTCGCTTTTATTCGCAATTATTATCAGTAATCGAGCACCATAAATAGCCAAAAATGAATAAGAGCCAGTCGTTTAAGTGACGTTACTGGCCAATAGAAAAGGATATTCCAGTGAGCAAACAGCAAAAAATTCTCTTTATTGATCGTGACGGCACCTTAATTGTTGAGCCTCCGGTCGATTTCCAAGTTGATCGTTTAGACAAACTGAAACTAGAGCCGTATGTGATCCCAAGCCTACTGGCTTTGCAGGCTGCGGGTTATCGGCTGGTGATGGTCACCAACCAAGATGGACTGGGGACGGATAGCTATCCTCAAGCGGATTTCGATGCCCCTCATGCGATGATGATGGACATTTTTCAGTCCCAAGGAGTGATCTTTGATGATGTGCTGATTTGCCCGCACTTTGAAAAAGATAATTGCTCTTGCCGCAAACCCAAACTGGGGATGGTTAAAGAGTATCTGCAAGGAGGCAAAGTCGATTTTCAGCAATCAGTGGTGATTGGCGATCGAATGACCGACCTGCAACTGGCTGAAAATATGGCGATCCGTGGTATTCAATATCATCCGAAAAGTATGGGATGGCGTGAAATAGTTAAAGACTTAACCGTGAAAGCGCGCAGCGCCGAAGTGGTAAGAACCACTAAAGAGACCGACATTAAAGTTGCGGTCAATTTGGATGAAACGGGTGGTAATCAAATTACAACGGGGTTAGGTTTTTTTGACCACATGCTTGACCAAATCGCAACCCATGGTGGTTTTCAATTGAAGTTGAGCGTCAATGGTGATCTGCACATTGATGATCACCACACCATTGAAGATACCGCATTAGCACTCGGGCAAGCCTTAAAAGAGGCATTAGGCGATAAGCGTGGCATTGGTCGTTTTGGTTTTTCGTTGCCGATGGATGAGTGTTTAGCACAATGCGCGCTCGATCTATCGGGTCGCCCTTATCTGAAATTTGAGGCCACCTTTACACGTGAGCAAGTGGGCGATCTCTCCACTGAAATGGTATATCACTTCTTCCGTTCATTAACCGACACTTTGGCCTGTACGCTGCATCTCTCATCCAGTGGTGAGAATGATCACCATATTATTGAAAGTTTGTTTAAGGCTTTTGGCCGCACATTGCGCCAAGCCATTAAAGTGGAAGGCAATGAACTACCTAGCAGCAAAGGAGTACTGTAATGTCGTCAGTCCGCGAAGCGATGAGTGATCACAGCAGCCAGCCGCAAAAGGTCGTCATCATTGATACAGGCTGCGCTAATGTTTCTTCCGTGAAATTTGCCATCGAACGCTTGGGTTACCCAGTCACTATTTCAAAAGATCCTGATGTGGTGTTGACGGCAGATAAGCTGTTTTTACCCGGTGTCGGTACGGCAAGTGAGGCGATGAAAAATCTGCAACAGCGCGATTTAATCACCTTGGTGAAACAGGTTGAAAAACCACTGCTCGGCATCTGCTTAGGCATGCAACTGTTAGGTCAGCTGTCAGAAGAAAAAGGACAGCAAGCTAACGATCAAGCTAATGACATTGTTGAATGCTTGGGTTTATGTGATGGTGAGGTTCGCCTGATGGATACAGGCGATTTACCACTGCCACATATGGGTTGGAACACGGTCAATGCCGAAAGAGGCCATCCTCTGTTTAAAGGCATTGAGCAGGGTGAATATTTCTATTTTGTCCATAGCTACGCCATGCCCGTCGGTGAATACACGATTGCCGAATGTGAATACGGTAAGCCTTTCACCGCGGCGCTGCAAAGCGGTAATTACTATGGTGTCCAATTTCACCCAGAGCGCTCATCCAAAGCAGGCTCAGCACTGATCAAGAACTTCTTGGAATTATAAAAGGGAATTAGCAATGATTATTCCAGCATTAGATTTAATTGATGGCCAAGTGGTTCGCTTATTTCAAGGCGATTATGGTCAAGTTACCGAATACAAAGTGGATCCTGCAGAGCAGTTTCGCCTCTATCATCAGGCTGGAGCTAACTGGTTGCACCTTGTCGATTTAACGGGTGCAAAAGATACCTCAGCCCGACAGCTTGATCTGATTGCCAAACTGCTTGCCAGTACCCCTGCCAATATTCAAATTGGTGGCGGTGTGCGTAGTGAGCAAGATGTGGTGGATTTATTAAATGCGGGTGCGCAGCGCGTGGTTGTCGGTTCTACGGCCGTAAAACAGCCTGAATTAGTCAAAGGATGGATGGAAAAGTATGGCGCAGAAAAAATTGTGCTAGCGCTCGACATCAACATTGATCAAGACGGCACACGTAAAGTGGCCATTTCAGGTTGGCAAGAAGATTCAGGTGTAACGATAGAAGCCTTGATTGATGATTACCTAACGGTCGGTTTGACACACGTATTGTGCACTGATATTTCCCGCGATGGCACACTAGCCGGTTCTAACGTTGAGTTGTATATCGATTTATGCAAACAGTACCCACAAGTACAGTTTCAATCCTCAGGTGGTATCGGTAGCTTAGCGGACATCAAAGTCTTAACAGGCAGTGGTGTTGCTGGCGTGATCGTCGGTCGTGCCTTATTAGATGGTAAGTTCACCGCTCAGGAGGCATTCGAATGTTGGCAAAACGCATAATTCCTTGTTTGGATGTCCGCGATGGACAAGTAGTGAAAGGGGTGCAGTTTCGCAATCACGAAATCATTGGTGATATCGTACCGCTTGCAAAACGCTACGCCGAAGAGGGCGCGGATGAGTTGGTGTTTTACGACATTACCGCGTCGAGTGATGGCCGAGTGGTTGATAAAAGTTGGGTTGCGCGTGTCGCGGCAGTGATTGATATTCCATTTTGCGTCGCGGGCGGTATTAAATCTGCCGAAGATGCTGCGCGAATTTTAGAATTTGGTGCAGATAAAGTCTCCATTAACTCTCCAGCACTCGCTAACCCACAGTTGATTACTGACTTAGCGGATAAATTTGGCGTGCAATGTATTGTGGTCGGCATTGACTCTTACTTCGATCAAGAAACGGGTCAGTATCAGGTCTATCAATTTACTGGCGATGAGACGCGCACCAAAGCAACACAGTGGCAAACTTGCGATTGGGTACAAGAGGTACAAAAACGTGGTGCGGGTGAAATCGTATTGAATATGATGAACCAAGACGGCGTGCGTAATGGTTATGATCTACAGCAACTCCAGAAGGTACGTGCTGTGTGTCGCGTGCCACTTATCGCTTCTGGCGGGGCGGGAACGATGGAGCACTTTGCGCAAGCTTACCAACAAGCTCATGTCGATGGCGCGTTGGCGGCATCGGTTTTTCACAAGCAGATCATCAATATCGGCGAATTAAAACAATATTTACAAGCAGAAGGTGTAGAGGTAAGACGATGAGTTTTCAAGTATCGAGTGCGGTTGCACTTTCTGAGCGTATTGATTGGAACAAAGTTGATGGCCTTGTTCCGGCGATAGTGCAAGATTTTCAATCAAGTCAAGTGCTTATGATGGGTTACATGAACCAAGATGCGTTGCAAAAAACCGCGCAAACAGGCCAAGTGACGTTCTTTTCTCGCAGCAAACAGCGCCTTTGGACCAAAGGAGAGACCTCTGGTCATGTGTTACAGTTAAAAAACATGGCGCTCGATTGTGATAACGACACTTTATTGGTCAAAGTGAATCCCATTGGGCCAACGTGCCATACTGGAACCACAACCTGTTGGGATAACGATGCACAAGAAGAGTCTCAAATGGTGTGGCTTCATCAGCTTGAGCAGCTATTGGCTGCCCGCAAGAGTGCCGACCCTGATTCCTCTTACACCGCTAGCCTTTATGCCCGTGGAACAAAGCGTATTTCGCAGAAAGTGGGCGAAGAGGGCGTTGAAGTTGCACTTGCGGCGACGTCGGGCGATAAGGCGGAGTTAGTGTGTGAGTCTGCTGATTTGATTTATCACTTATTGGTGCTATTGCAAGACCAAGGATTAGCGTTGAGTGATGTGATTGATAAGCTTAAAGAACGCCATAAATAAACACAGTGAAGCCTCTTAAATAAAGAGGCTTCCGTTTTTTGAGAGCGGTGTTAGAGGTTAATTTCTTTCCACTCACCGGGTTGTAGATCGCCTAAAACAATGTCGCCCATCGCGTAGCGCACTAAGCGCAGTGTTGGAAAGCCAATATGCGCTGTCATACGTCGTACTTGCCGGTTTTTACCTTCAGTAATGGTAATCGCAAGCCATGTGGTTGGGATTTGTGCGCGAAAACGAACCGGTGGATTACGTTCCCACAAGGTAGGCGGTTGCAAAATCTCAACCTTGGCAGGCAGCGTCATGCCATCTTTTAGCTCTACACCTTGGCGCAATTTATCTAAATCGTTTTGAGCGGGTTCTCCTTCTACTTGAACCCAATACGTTTTTGGTAATTTTGACTGCGGCTGCGTTAGTCTTGCTTGCAAGATGCCGTCATTGGTGAGCACCATCAAACCTTCGCTGTCTCTGTCCAAGCGACCTGCGGCATATACCTCTTTTACGGGAATAAAATCAGCGAGAGTTTTGCGCCCATCACCATCGGTAAACTGGCTTAGCGTATCAAAAGGCTTATTAAAGATGATGACTTTTCGATCAGCAAGTGATACTCGTTTTTTTACCTCTTCTGCAGATGAGGAGGAGCGGGCGGTTGAGCGCTGATGTGGATCGCGCCGTTTAAAATGAGAAGAGCCAGAGGGTTTTGATACTGATGAAGAATCACGACGCAAGCGGGATGACATGTTAACTACCTTGCAAAAATGTAAATGAAGTGTGTTTGAAAGTTTTCTGAACTTTGGATTTAAGCTATGATTTGCGCGCCCAGAAACAGGATTGACGCACAAGATAATAGACTATTATCCTAGTTTTGTTTAATTATACTCAACCCATGCTATTTGGATTCAGTATCAATAAAGGGTTTGGGTGTATACGTATTTTCACTCAATGACTAAAATCGGATAACGCTCAACGACATTCGATTCAGTTTTTGAAAGAGTGACGCTATCGTGTTCAAGTCGCGAGGATGCTAACCCACTTGACACGGACAATCACACAGCGCTGTTTCATCCAATGGTGCTGCTAGAACAAATAGGGAAATTTTTCATGCCTACAGAAAAACCTACAATTATTTATACCATTACAGACGAAGCACCAGCACTGGCCACTTATTCTTTATTGCCGATTATCCAATCCTTTACCGCCTCGTCAGGCATTAGCGTTGAAACCCGCGATATTTCACTGGCTGCGCGTATCCTTGCCAGCTTCCCAGAACATTTAAAAGAAAATCAACGTGTAAGTGATGCGCTTGCCGAATTAGGTGAACTGGCGACCAAACCAGAAGCGAATATTATTAAACTGCCTAACGTTTCTGCATCGGTCCCACAATTGAAAGCCGCGATTAAAGAGTTGCAGGAAAAAGGTTACGACCTACCAAATTATCCTGAAGAACCAAGTACCTACGAAGAGGAAGCGATTAAAGCGACTTACGATAAAATCAAAGGTAGTGCGGTTAACCCTGTGTTGCGTGAAGGAAACTCCGATCGCCGCGCACCATTATCAGTCAAGAATTATGCTAAGAAAAACCCACATTCAATGGGCGCATGGTCACCGCAATCCCGTTCACATGTTGCCAGCATGCAAGACAAAGATTTCTATGGAACAGAAAAGTCAGTCACCATTGAAGGTGACACTAAGGTCAAAATTGAGTTTGTCGGCCATGATGGCTCGACTAAAGTCTTAAAGAAAGAGTTTGCGCTGCTTGATAAAGAAATTATCGATGCTTCAGTTCTAAGCAAAAAAGCGTTAGTTGAGTTTTTCGAGCAACAAATCGCAGCAGCGAAACAGCAAGATGTGCTGCTTTCCTTGCACATGAAAGCAACCATGATGAAAGTGTCTGACCCAGTCATTTTCGGCCATGCCGTTAAAGTGTACTACAAAGACGTATTTGCGAAGTATGGCGCGTTGTTTGACTCATTAGGTGTTGATGTCAACAATGGCCTAGGCGATGTTTACGCGAAAATTCAAGCATTGCCACAAGCACAGAAAGAAGAAATTGAAGCCGCGATTCAAGCGGTTTATAACACGCAGCCACCGCTTGCTATGGTCGATTCTGACCGAGGTATTACTAACCTACATGTCCCAAGCGATATCATTGTTGATGCGTCAATGCCAGCAATGCTGCGCGCTTCTGGTCAAATGTGGGGGCCAGATGGCAAGCAACAAGACACCAAAGCACTGATCCCCGATCGCTGCTACGCTGGCGTTTATCAAGCGGTGATTGATTTTTGTAAAAAGCACGGCGCATTTGATCCCACCACGATGGGCAGTGTGCCAAACGTGGGCCTTATGGCGCAAAAAGCTGAAGAATATGGATCGCACGATAAAACCTTTATCCTCGATGCAGCGGGTTCGGTACGTGTTGTGGATACCTCCGGCAAAGTATTGCTAGAGCAAGCTGTTGAAGCTGGTGATATTTTCCGCATGTGCCAAGTGAAAGATGCACCGATCCAAGACTGGGTGAAACTGGCCGTGACTCGCGCCAGAGCTACTGGCGTTCCTGCGATTTTCTGGTTAGACGATCAGCGTGCGCATGACCGTGAATTGATCAAAAAAGTCAACGTCTACCTTGCTGATCATGATACGGCTGGCTTAGATATTCAGATCCTATCACCCGTTGAAGCGACTCTGTTCACACTTGAGCGTCTCAAAGCGGGTAAAGATACCATCTCAGTTACGGGTAACGTACTGCGTGATTACCTCACGGATCTATTCCCCATTCTTGAGCTCGGTACTTCGGCTAAAATGTTGTCGATTGTTCCCTTGATGAATGGCGGTGGTTTGTTTGAAACAGGTGCTGGTGGCTCTGCGCCAAAACACGTTCAGCAGGTTGAGAAAGAAAACCACTTACGTTGGGATTCGTTAGGCGAGTTTTTAGCGCTGGCGGCGTCTTTGGAACATTTGAGTGTTGTCACTGGAAATGCGAAAGCGAAAGTACTAGCCGATGCGCTTGATAAAGCCACTGGTAAGTTCCTTGATCTCAATAAATCACCATCGCGCAGAGTTGGTGAGCTTGATAACCGTGGCAGTCACTACTATCTTGCAACCTATTGGGCTGAGGCCTTAGCAGAGCAGACGGCGGATGCTGATTTAGCGGCGGAATTCGCACCGATTGCGAAACAGCTGCAAGAAAATGAACAGGTTATCGTCTCTGAGCTGAATCAGGCACAAGGTACTCCGGGTGATTTGGGTGGTTACTATGCGCCAGTGTTTGAAAAAGCATCAGCACTAATGCGTCCAAGCCAAACCTTGAACGCGATCATTGGCGCTTAACCTTCAGTTATTCACCTCTAAGCAATAAAAAAACCCGCCAGTTCGGCGGGTTTTTCATCAAATACACGTTTGGCAGCGATTATTTTGCAAGTTGACCTTCGATTGGAACAACAGCGCTAGCGTGATAACCTTTCGGCCCCTGTTCAATCTCGTAGGAAACTTGTTGGCCCGCTTTGAGTGTGCGGTAGCCTTCCATTTGAATGGTTGAATAGTGAGCAAAAATATCGGTATCCTCACCTTCTGGACAAATAAACCCAAATCCTTTGGCGTTGTTAAACCATTTTACTGTACCTGTAGCCATGCTTTACATCCCTCATTGCATTTTAGTTACTGATGTTGTTATCGAGAAACTTATCCTAAAAACGTTACCCGAATGTGAATATCAATTCAGCCGCTGCCAAATTTTTAGTCACTAATTGACCAATGTAGTCAATGATTCGGCGCAGTCAATAGGCAAAAGGTATGATACTCGACATATTTGCAAATAAATCACTTTTCAGGTTTACATTGTTGTAACGATTAAATAGGGCGTTAAGAATGAAATAGTTAAAGAAAGCAGTTGCTTTTGTTTTCTTTTTAATCAACTACGCCGTTGATAGTTCGGAATAGCAATGTTTTATTTGCAGCGATACAATTGCTGCATTAGTCTCTAAGTAAGGGTTGTTTTTCAACTGTGTCGGTAGCACTAATAACATTAATAGATTCCAACGACACAATGGTTACTGAGAGGCACACGGTTCCACTAGGTAGAGAAGCACTCTAAATACGGTCATCATGAGTAAACATTTTGAATGGGTGACTCCAGACTCAGATCTTCTGGAGAAAGAGAAGACAGCAATTAAACCACCAGCGATGTACAACGTAGTTCTTAATAACGATGACTACACGCCGATGGAGTTTGTGATTGAAATCCTTGAGCGATTCTTCTCGATGGATATCGACAAAGCAACACAGATAATGCTCAAGGTGCATTATGAAGGGAAAGCAATTTGTGGCACGTTCAGTGCCGAGATTGCAGAGACCAAAGTAGCTCAAGTTACTTTGTACTCAAGGGAAAATGAGCATCCACTGCTTTGTACTATGGAGCAAGCGTAGTCGCTTGCTGGAGCAACAAAGTGGTTCCTTAAGGAGGTACTTATGCTTAATAAAGAACTAGAGTCGAGTCTAAACGGCGCGTTCGCTCGAGCGCGAGACAAAAGACATGAATTCATGACCGTCGAGCACCTCCTACTTGCGTTATTAGAAAATGATGCAGCCAGAGAGGCCTTATTAGCCTGCCAAGCGGATTTGGATGCCTTACGCCAAGAGCTTGATATTTTTATTGATCAAACCACACCTCTTATTCCTGAAAGTGACGAAACACGTGAAACGCAACCTACATTGAGTTTTCAACGTGTGCTGCAACGTGCTGTATTTCATGTGCAATCCTCTGGCCGCAATGAAGTCACAGGGGCGAATGTACTGGTTGCAATCTTTAGTGAGCAGGAGTCACACGCGGCTTACCTACTGAAAAAAAATGACATCAGTCGCTTAGATATCGTCAACTACATTTCGCACGGCATCACTAAAGCTTCCAGCGCAAGTGATAATTCAGCCTCTTCCGACTCTTTTAGCAGCGAATCAGCTGATGAAGTCAGTTCTGATGAACGTTTGGAAAGCTTTGCCAGCAACCTCAACCAATTGGCAAAGCAAGGGTTGATTGACCCGCTAATTGGGCGTGATAAAGAACTAGAACGAACCATTCAAGTGTTGTGTCGTCGCCGTAAAAATAATCCGCTGTTAGTGGGAGAAGCGGGAGTCGGTAAAACGGCGATTGCGGAAGGGCTGGCGTGGCGTATTGTGGAAGGCCAAGTGCCTGAAATCATTCAAAATAGCGTTATTTATTCACTGGATATTGGCTCATTACTCGCTGGAACTAAGTATCGTGGCGATTTTGAAAAGCGTTTTAAAACCATTTTGAAACAGCTTGAAAAAGAGCAGGACGCGATCCTATTTATTGATGAAATTCATACCATCATCGGTGCGGGTGCCGCTTCTGGTGGTCAGGTGGATGCGGCTAACTTAATCAAACCTCTGCTTAGCAGCGGTAAATTGCGCTGCATCGGCTCAACGACTTATCAAGAGTACAACAACATCTTTGAAAAAGAGCGCGCGCTGGCTCGCCGTTTTCAAAAAATCGATGTGGTCGAGCCATCGTTGGATGACACCACTAAAATACTTATGGGCCTGAAAACAAAATACGAGGCGCACCATGATGTACGTTACACCAATAAAGCGTTACGTGCGGCCGTAGAGCTTTCTGCAAAATACATCAATGAACGTCATTTGCCTGATAAAGCGATTGATGTGATTGATGAAGCGGGAGCACGTTCAAGGTTGGCACCTGCAAGTCGTCGCAAGAAAACCGTTGGAGTGGCCGATATTGAAGCGATGGTTGCTAAAATGGCGCGTATTCCAGAAAAATCGGTCTCTTCTTCCGATAAAGACATTTTGCAGCACCTTGATAGAAAAATGAAAATGTTGGTATTTGGACAAGATGACGCTATCGATGTATTGAGTGAGGCGATCAAACTCTCACGCGCTGGCTTAGGTGCCGACAATAAACCGGTGGGCTCATTCTTGTTTGCAGGGCCAACAGGCGTGGGTAAAACAGAAGTGACAGTGCAGTTATCGAAGCTACTTGGCATTGAGCTGCTGCGTTTTGATATGTCTGAGTATGGTGAACGTCACTCGGTGAGTCGTTTAATTGGTGCTCCTCCTGGTTATGTTGGGTATGACCAAGGTGGCTTGCTAACTGATGCTGTGATTAAACATCCACATTCAGTGGTGCTACTTGATGAGATTGAGAAAGCGCACCCTGATATTTTTAACTTGTTACTTCAAGTCATGGATAACGGCACTTTAACCGATAACAATGGACGAAAAGCGGATTTCCGTAACATCATTTTGGTGATGACAACCAACGCAGGTGTTGCAGAGACAGTGAAAAAATCGATTGGTCTTATCCAACAAGACAATAGTTTTGATGCGATGTCAGAGATTAAGAAAGTATTCACACCCGAATTTCGTAACCGTTTAGATAACATCATCTGGTTTAATCGTTTGGATGAGCGTGTAATCCATCAAGTGGTTGATAAGTTTATTGTTGAACTACAAGCTCAACTCGATGCGAGAGGTGTATCGTTAGAGGTTTCTGAGGATGCTCGTCATTGGCTTGCTGTGAAAGGCTACGATATTGAGATGGGCGCTCGTCCGATGGGCCGCGTGATTCAGGATAAGCTGAAAAAGCCATTAGCGAATGAGTTGTTGTTTGGCTCGTTGGTCGATGGCGGCACAGTGAAAGTGGATTTAGATGGCGAAGAGCTTAAGTTTAAGTACATTGGTTCTCGTGAAGAAGCGGTTCACTAATCGGTAATCCCGATGCTTATCACCTAATAACAAAAGCACGCTGAGGCGTGCTTTCTTCTATGCATTGCATTTAATCCAGTTCTATAAGTAACAAAAAACGGAGCATTTAGCTCCGTTTTTTGTTGCGTTCGAAAATCAGAGATTAACGAGCACGGAAGACGATGCGGCCTTTAGTTAGGTCGTATGGAGTCATCTCTACAGTTACTTTGTCACCAGTAAGAATACGAATGTAGTTCTTACGCATTTTACCAGAGATGTGAGCTGTTACTACGTGGCCGTTTTCTAGCTCAACACGGAACATTGTGTTTGGAAGAGTATCAAGGACAGTGCCTTGCATCTCAATTACGTCTTCTTTAGCCATTTAATCCTCTTTAGAAACTTGGCGATTTTTAACGGACGCATTCTGCCGCTAAAAGATAAATATGTAAAGTTGGGGCGTATTCTACCCTTGCCAACGTTGATTTACTAGCTTTTGATGGCGCTCAAAGCGTACTTTGTAGTTCATTGCTGGGCATTCATCAATTTGATAACCCAAATATAACCATTGTTTCTGTGTGGCTTGGCAATATTGCAGTTGAAATAAAACGCCAAGTGTTCCGAGTGACAGATCTGACTCTGGATCATAAAAGGTATAAAAGGCGCTGGCACTGTTTTGTAAAATATCCGTCACCGCAATCGCGACCAGTTGTCCGTTTTGATAAATATGCAGGTATTGAGTATCTAGCCAACGACAAGCGGAAAAGGTTTCAAACTCCTGCTCGTTGGGAGGGTACATGCTGCCCTCTTTATGTCGCGCTTCAATATAGCGGGCATAGAGTGCAAACCAACCCGAATCCATGGTTGGTTTCAACTGCCACTGAAAAGCGTGTGCCTTTTTGAGTAACCGCTTTTGACTGGTTGATAGCTTGACTTGGTCAACAAAAACACGCAATGCTTGGCAGGAGTTGCAATTGTCACAGTGAGGTTTGTAAATGGTATCCCCACTGCGTCGAAAACCATTTGCGAGTAGAATTTCATAATTCTCAGGCGATTGCATGGCGGAGTCTAAAGTCACAGCGACACGTTCTTGTCTATCTTTTAAATAGCTACAAGGGTGGTTATTGGTTAAACCGATGCGTATTTGCTGTAAATCTGAGCTCATGGTTATCCTTCATTAGGCAAGGTGATCCACTGGGGTGTAAAGCAGCGCTCATCGACAGAGCTATCTCTAAAAGATAGCAAGGATTTGAGAAAATCGTCGCGCTCTAATTCGAAAGCTCCCAATGATGCCAGATGCGGATTCATCACCTGACAATCAATCAACTGTCCACCGTGTGATTGAAAATGCTGGCAAAAATACCAAAGCGCAATTTTTGATGCATTGGCTTTGATACTAAACATCGACTCACCGCAAAACATTTGGCCCATTTGTATGCCATAGAGCCCGCCGATCAATTTATCTTCCTGCCACACCTCAACCGAATGACAACGGCCAGAAGCCGCAAGGGCGAGGTAGGCGCTGCGCATCTCTTCATTTAGCCAAGTTTGATCTGCGGGTCTTACGTTGGCGCAACTTGTAATTACCTCTTTAGTTGCATGGTTAAGGCTTATTTTATATTGATGTTTTCGCTGGAATTTTTTAACGCTTTTAGCTGGAGAAAAAGTTTGTGGGTTAAACACAGCTCGTGGAGCGGGGCTCCACCAAAGAATAGGCTCTTGTGGGCCATACCAAGGAAAAATTCCGTGTCGATAAGCATTATAAATACGTTCTGGTTGTAAATCTCCACCAAACGCGAGCAGTCCATTTGGCTCTTCTAGCGCCTCATCAGCGGAAGGAAAAGAGAAATCATCAAGCGCAAGTTGAGGAAGGTAAATAGTCATGTTCGATCCGATCTGGGTTAACCATCAAGATAAGGCCACGGAATGAGGATAGTAGGGATTTTTCAATAGTTTGCCAATCATTACTATCAGGCCATATTTGTACTGGAGTTCGCTTTTATTTTTAGATAGGCTGCAAGTACGAAGAATTTTCATTTTCCCAGAGCAAACAGGAGCTCTTTGGAAGATGCAAGGAAACACAACTCGAATGGAAAGCCTCACGTTACAACCAATAAAAAAAATTAATGGGCAAGTCAATTTACCCGGTTCCAAAAGTGTCTCAAACCGAACACTACTGCTTGCCGCTCTGGCAAGTGGTACGACTAAGCTAACGAACTTGTTAGACAGTGACGACATTCGCCACATGCTCAACGCACTAGCAAAACTTGGTGTGGAGTATCGTTTGTCAGACGACAAAACGGTGTGTGAAATAAAAGGTTTGGGTCGGCCTTTTAGCATCGAGCAATCCGTTGAGCTGTTTTTAGGTAATGCAGGGACGGCAATGCGTCCACTTGCGGCAGCATTAGTTCTTGGACAGGGTGAATTCATTTTGACTGGTGAGCCGAGGATGAAAGAACGTCCAATCGGTCATCTCGTTACAGCGTTACGTGAAGCGGGCGCTGATATTGAGTACCTTGAAAACGAAGACTTCCCGCCGTTAAAAATTACGGCAACCGGCCTTAAAGCTGGAACCGTGGCGATTGACGGTTCAATCTCGAGTCAATTTTTGACCGCCTTTTTAATGGCTGCGCCACTGTCTGATGGTGAAATGACGATAAACATCGTTGGTGACTTGGTCTCAAAGCCCTACATTGATATCACGTTACACATCATGGCGCAGTTTGGTGTAAAAGTGATCAACCATAACTACACTCAATTTGTGATCCCAGCTGGGCAATCGTATGTTTCTCCTGGGCAGTTTTTGGTGGAAGGGGATGCATCCTCTGCTTCTTACTTCCTCGCGGCGGCGGCTATCAAAGGTGGCGAAGTAAAAGTTACTGGTATTGGTAAAAACAGTATCCAAGGAGATATTCAATTTGCCGATGCGCTAGAAAAAATGGGCGCAGTCATCGAATGGGGGAATGATTATGTCATCGCTCGTCGTGGAGAGCTTAATGCGGTTGATCTCGATTTTAATCACATTCCTGATGCGGCTATGACCATTGCGACGACCGCATTATTTGCCAAAGGCACCACAGCCATTCGCAACGTATATAATTGGCGTGTTAAAGAAACTGATCGTTTAGCTGCAATGGCGACGGAGCTGCGTAAAGTGGGTGCAGAGGTTGAGGAAGGGGATGATTACATTATCATCACACCACCAACGTCATTACAGCATGCGGCAATCGACACTTATGACGATCATCGAATGGCGATGTGTTTTTCGCTGGTTGCACTGAGCGATACCGCAGTGACGATTAATGATCCTAAATGTACTTCGAAAACGTTTCCTGATTATTTTGAACAGCTTGCGCAACTAAGCCACTAGGCATTGAGCGTTTAAACCCAATAATGAAAAGCCTCGAATGAGGCTTTTTTTCATCAAGAATTACGATTGAACGAGAGTAAATTGCTTTGATAAATGCAAGGCAAGGTACTTGAACATGTTAAATACCGCAGTGGTATTAGGTGTTGGCAGCCCCTTGTCGTCTAAAAAATAGTTGCCTTTAAAAACTAATACATCCTCTTTTTCTTCAACGCTATCGGCGCGCATGCCAACGATATAAGCATCATGTTCTTGAATGATTTGGTTTGCAATAAGTAGCAAATCAAATTCAGTAATAGATTGTTTTTCGCTCATCTTTTACGGTCCTATGAGTAGATGTGCGAGGATAGTGCCGTAAAAGGGTAGGTAATTTCAATGATTTCAAATAGAATTCGGCGCAAAATTCGATGGAGTGGATTCTCAAGCTTTGACCAAAGAGAGAAGTCACGTCTAAGCTTAATCAAGAAAGCCGATTTTTTATGCAATGAGAATGTGTGACTTACGGCATATTTCATTGGATTTATTTCGCGAACTGATAATACTCACTTTAGTATGAGCGCCAAAGCACGTTTAGTAGAGTGCTGCAGCAATGAAAGTCAAGCTCACAAGTACCACAGGATTCGATTTTAAACTTCGCAATTAAGGTTGGAAGGCTGGCGGAGAATAGGCCACTGAGCTCTGGTTGCATTTTGACCAATTATTGAGTGGTTGAATTTTATTTTTAAAAAACATGTTGATCTTCTTGTTAACTGGCTCGATAGTAAAAAAAGAAGCAATAATTTAGAACGTCATGCGATTTACTTTCGCGTAATGATTAAGGGCATTTGAGTCAATTATGGGTAAATCACTCGTTATAGTGGAATCGCCAGCCAAGGCTAAAACGATCAATAAATATCTTGGTAAAGATTTTATTGTTAAGTCGAGCGTAGGGCATGTTCGTGATCTTCCAACCGCAGGTCAAAGTACCGCTAAAAAAGCAACGCCTAGTTCTTCTTCAAAGAACCTTAGCGCTGAAGAGAAAGCACGCTTGAAAAGCGAGAAAGACCGCAGTTCGTTAATTAAGAAGATGGGCATCGACCCTTATCACGGCTGGGAAGCGAATTACCAAATTTTGCCGGGTAAAGAAAAAGTAGTGGCGGAATTGCAAAAGCTTGCCAAGGATGCCGACTGCATTTATCTCGCCACCGATTTGGACCGCGAAGGAGAGGCCATCGCTTGGCACCTTCGTGAGATCATCGGTGGCGATGAACAGCGATACAAACGAGTTGTATTTAACGAAATTACTAAAAATGCAATCCAACAAGCCTTCCAAACACCGGGTGAATTGAATATCGACGGTGTAAACGCCCAACAAGCGCGTCGTTTCATGGACCGTGTGGTGGGTTTTATGGTCTCTCCATTACTTTGGAAAAAAGTGGCGCGTGGCCTGTCTGCGGGTCGCGTCCAATCGGTGGCGGTGAAATTACTTGTTGAGCGTGAGCGTGAAATTAACGCGTTTGTCCCCGAAGAGTTCTGGGATATCCATGCTGATACGAAAACGCAAGATAAAACGGATTTCCGTCTGTTGGTTGCGCAAAAAAATGATGTAGCGTTTAAACCTGTCAACGAAGCGGAAGCTAAATCAGCGGTTTCGATTTTAGAAAAAGCTTCTTACGAAGTGTGTAAACGTGAAGACCGCCCAACCAGCAGTAAACCTTCCGCTCCTTTTATCACATCTACGTTACAGCAAGCAGCCAGTACTCGCTTGGGTTACGGAGTGAAGAAAACGATGATGCTAGCTCAGCGCTTGTATGAGGCGGGTTACATCACTTATATGCGTACCGATTCAACCAACTTAAGTGCTGAAGCGGTCGAAGCGGTTCGCAGCTATATTGGGAGTGAGTTTGGACAGGCCTACTTACCTGAGAATCCGTTAGCTTATGGAAGTAAGCAGGGCGCTCAAGAAGCGCACGAAGCGATTCGTCCATCCAGTGTGGATGTTAAAGCCGATGATTTACAAGGTATGGAAGCGGATGCTCATAAGCTATACGCGCTAATCTGGAATCAGTTTGTTGCTTGCCAAATGACGCCAGCTCAATACGATTCGACCACTGTGAGCGTGAAAGCGGCAGAATTTACCCTTAAGGCGAAAGGTCGCATCCTTAAATTTGATGGTTGGACACGAGTTCAACGTCCAATGGGTAAGAATGAAGACCAAATTTTACCTCCAGTGAAAGTGGGCGAAACGTTGTTATTGCAAACGTTAGATCCAAAACAACATTTCACTAAGCCACCGGCACGTTATACGGAAGCTGCGCTGGTAAAAGAGCTTGAAAAGCGTGGTATAGGCCGACCATCGACGTATGCTTCTATCATCTCTACGATTCAAGATCGCGGCTATGTGAAAGTGGATCAGCGACGTTTTTATGCTGAGAAAATGGGTGAAATCGTCACCGATCGTCTGGATGACAGTTTCAATGACTTGATGAACTATGACTTCACCGCGCGAATGGAAGAAAAGCTGGACCAAATTGCAGCAGGATCTGCAAATTGGAAAGGAGTCTTGGACGATTTCTTTAAAGATTTCACTGCAGATTTAGAAACGGCTGAACTGGATGAAGAACAAGGTGGTATGAAACCCAACCACATCGTGATGACCGACATTCAATGTCCGACATGTTCACGTCCAATGGGAATTCGTACAGCCTCTACAGGGGTGTTCCTCGGTTGTTCTGGTTATGCACTGCCGCCTAAAGAGCGTTGTAAAACCACCATTAACCTAGGTGACGAAGAAGGCGTCATCAATGTCTTGGAAGAAGATGTTGAAACGGCTGCACTGCGCGCTAAAAAGCGTTGTCCTATCTGTGAAACGGCGATGGATGCGTACCTAATCGATGACACACGTAAAATGCATGTGTGCGGGAACAATCCGAACTGCGAAGGTTACGTTGTAGAATTCGGTGAGTTTAAAGTTAAAGGCTATGATGGCCCAGTTGTCGAGTGTGACAAGTGTGGGTCAAACATGGTACTGAAAAATGGCCGTTTTGGTAAGTACATGGATTGCACCAGCGATGACTGTAAAAATACGCGTAAGATCTTAAGAAGCGGCGAAGTTGCTCCACCAAAAGAAGATCCTATCCATTTCCCTGAATTGCCTTGTGAAAACTCGGATGCGTATTTTGTACTGCGTGATGGCGCTTCAGGCCTGTTTCTTGCGGCGAGCAATTTCCCGAAATCTCGCGAGACACGTGCGCCATTGGTTGAAGAATTGGCTCGTTTCAAAGAGCGCCTAGCACCAAAGTATCAATACTTAGCTGATGCGCCTGCACATGATCCTGATGGTGTGGCGGCGGTTGTACGCTTTAGTCGTAAGTCAAAAGAACACTATGTACGCACTGAGATAGATGGTAAACCCTCAGGTTGGACGGCGTTGTACGATAATGGGCGGTGGGAAATTACCGATAAGCGTAAAAACGCTAAAAAATAGCCTTTAATGTGATCAATGCGAAAAGGTAGCCTTCGGGCTACCTTTTTTTTTGGCTGGAGTTTGAGCAAGTTCAACTATTCATACTATTCATGGAGAATGTGTCGCCAATATTTTGACATTCCATGTGTAAGGCAGTATTGATTAACTATCCGTGAGCGGGCGGAGTGTCGGATGTTCAGAGTCTTGTACACAGGAGATAGC
>NZ_CAWNMS010000035.1:0-47221 GCF_963875605.1 Vibrio sp. V04_P4A5T148 | reverse complement strand
CTGCCAGAGTACACAGAAGAAGACGCGCTGGCGGATGCGATAGCTGAGCCTCAAGAGGCGGCGTCAGAGCCTGTTGCTCAAGAAAGTTTTGAAGCGATTGACGAGCAAGCCTTGCCTGAATTTAGTGAAGAAGATGCACTTGCTTCAATTAACGAGCCTCCTCTAGAAGAAGAAAAGGAAGACGAGAGCGACCTTACGGATCTTGAGCTTCCAGAGTACACAGAAGAAGACGCGCTGGCGGATGCGATAGCTGAGCCTCAAGAAGCGGCGTCAGAGCCTGTTGCTCAAGAAAGTTTTGAAGCGATTGACGAGCAAGCCTTGCCTGAATTTAGTGAAGAAGATGAACTTGCTTCAATTAGCGAGCCTCCTCTAGAAGAAGAAAAGGAAGACGAGAGCGACCTTACGGATCTTGAGCTGCCAGAGTACACAGAAGAAGACGCGCTAGCGGATGCGATAGCCGAACCTCAAGAAGCGGCGTCAGAGCCTGTTGCTCAAGAAAGTTTTGAAGCGATTGACGAGCAATCCTTACCTGAATTTAGTGAAGAAGATGCACTTGCTCCAATTAACGAACCAGCACTAGAAACAGATCAACAGCCGCTTTTAGAAGATGATGACGCAGACCAATTGCAGAGTGTTTCAAAACAGGAGTTCGATGAGAAAGCCTTAAAAGATTGGCTAGATGAGGAAAGTGTACCCTCTGCGCCATTCTCTTTTGATCGACCATTAGATGCTCGTACCATTGATAGTGCTGGTATGAATATTGATGCAATGTTAGAGGTAGGCGGTGAAGATTGGAACGGTTTTAATTTAACGCCAGATCAACAAGCTTCCATCCCAGATGACGTGCCTGAAGAAGAGCTTGCCGTTTGGAACGATGAGATCCAAACCGACGAGCCTCAAATTCTTGATGAAAACTGGGGAATTCAAGATGAACTTGATGATTTTGAAGCCCAAAAGAGCCAGTACATGACCATCGATGAGCTAATGGCTCAAGTTGAGGGTGAAGAGGGGATCAGCCCTGAAGATGAAGAACTCAAGTTAGATGTTGGTTTAAGTGAATTTCCGGATGTGATTGGTGACATTGGTGATATCGATGTAGACAATAACTCTGAGGCGGCGGGTAAGCTTGACCTCGCCAAAATTTACATCGAGATGAACGATGATAAAGGGGCGATAAAACTGTTAGAGGAAGCCATTGTTGATGGTAGTGATGATATTCGACGAGAAGCGAAATCCTTGATTGACAGCATTAATCGCCGAGCTTAAAAACAAACGAGGCCGTGAATATACGGCCTCGTTGTTATTGAATAGCCTTTTCTGACTTGCAGATGACCTGAACTTCACATTGAAAGTTGTCGGGGGTAGATGGCTTGTCGATTAGAATTTTTTTTTGATTGCGATTATACTGCCCGACCCATTTTCAAAGAGAATCAGATGATGAGAATCGCTTTAGGTATTGAGTACAATGGTTCTCAATACTATGGTTGGCAGCGACAACGTGACGTTAAAAGTGTCCAAGAAGAATTAGAAAAAGCACTCACAGTTGTGGCGAACCATCCGGTTGAAGTATTGTGTGCGGGGCGCACCGATGCAGGGGTTCACGGCACAGGGCAGGTGATACATTTTGATACTACGGCTTGCCGAAAAATGGTCGCTTGGACAATGGGTGTCAATGCTCATTTACCAAAAGATATCGCTGTTCGTTGGGCAACTGAGGTTTCAAGCGATTTTCACGCTCGCTTTTCGGCTACAGCACGCCGTTATCGCTACATCATTTATAATCATGCTTATCGCCCTGGCATATTATCTTCAGGTGTCAGTCATTATCATGGCGATTTAGACGTTGAGAAAATGCAGCAAGCAGGGCAGCTTTTATTGGGCGAAAATGATTTCACCTCTTTTCGTGCTGTGCATTGTCAATCGAATAGTCCTTGGCGAAACGTCATGCATTTGAATGTGACTCGGCATGGCAACTATGTCGTCATCGACATTAAAGCAAATGCTTTTGTCCATCATATGGTGCGAAATATTACCGGTAGCCTCATCGTTGTCGGCCGGGGTGAGCAGCCTCCCGCATGGATAAAATGGCTGCTTGAAGCCAAAGATAGAAAACTGGCGGGTGCAACAGCCAAAGCGGAAGGATTATATTTGGTTGCTGTTGATTATCCAGAAGAATTTTCTTTACCAAAAGAGTCGCTTGGGCCGCTATTTTTAGCTGATAATTTGAACTAATAACGCGTAAAGTGTCCAAAACAGAGTCGTGACGTGTGTGGAAATGACAGCCAGAAAATAGGTACAACCAGTTTTTTGTCTACACTAAGCATTTTATATGTTTTAATCCTCACGCATAAATCCCAAATTTGTATCTCTCGCAATCACGCGAGAGAGTTAAGAGTAAAGGTCTTCCATGAGTTGGCTTGAAAAGATTTTAGAAAAAAGCAATATCGTAACTTCGCGTAAAGCATCCATCCCTGAAGGGGTTTGGACTAAATGTACTTCTTGTGAGCAAGTGTTATATCACGCTGAGCTTGAGCGTAACTTGGAAGTGTGCCCTAAATGTGATCATCACATGCGCATGAAAGCACGTCGCCGCTTAGAGACTTTTCTTGATGAACAGAATCGTGTCGAGATTGGTGACGAGTTAGAGCCGCAAGATAAACTCAAGTTTAAAGACTCAAAACGTTATAAAGAACGCCTTTCAGCTGCTCAAAAAAGCAGTGGCGAGAAAGACGCTCTTGTGGTGATGCAAGGCGAACTATTGGGTATGCCTTTGGTTGCTTGTGCTTTTGAGTTTTCTTTCATGGGTGGTTCAATGGGGTCTGTAGTTGGTGCGCGTTTCGTACGAGCTGTTGATGCCGCTATAGAAAACAACTGTGGTTTGGTCTGCTTTTCTGCCAGTGGCGGCGCGCGTATGCAAGAAGCGTTAATGTCATTGATGCAGATGGCAAAAACCAGTGCGGCGCTTGAACGTTTATCAAGCAAAGGCTTACCTTATATCTCAGTGATGACGGACCCGACCATGGGTGGCGTATCGGCAAGTTTAGCGATGCTTGGTGACATCAATATTGGTGAACCTAAAGCACTGATTGGTTTTGCAGGTCGTCGAGTTATCGAACAAACGGTACGTGAAGATCTACCTGAAGGTTTCCAACGCAGCGAATTCCTAATTGAGCATGGTGCGATTGATATGATTGTCGATCGCCGTGAAATGCGTCAACGCGTAGGTGGATTGATCGCTAAATTGACCAATCACAGCTCACCATTGGTCGTTTCTGTTGATGATTCACCGATTGAACCTGATTACGCTGTACCAGAAGCGCACGAAAAAGGGTAAAGTAGGCACTAACACACTAACTGCTTAATGGTTATAAACGTTAGATGACTCAAAACCTTATCCCACAAGCCACATCCTCTCTTGCGATGTGGCTTGATTATTTAGCGAATATTCATACCTCCGCTATCGACCTTGGCTTGGATCGTGTTCAAGCTGTGGCTCAAAAAGCGAATCTTATTAAACCTGCACCTACCGTAATCACCGTGGCTGGAACGAATGGCAAAGGCTCGACCTGTGCATTAATGGAAGCCATTTTATTGGATGCAGGTTATCGCGTGGGCGTTTATAGCTCACCTCATCTTATCCGTTATAACGAACGCGTGCGTATTAATGCGCTTGAGCTCAGCGATGAACAGCATACGCAAGCCTTCGCTTTTGTTGAAGCGCAACGGGGTGACATCAGTCTAAGCCTATTTGAGTTCGGTACATTGGCGGCGCTGCGTTTATTTCAAACGCAAGCGGTGGATGTCATTTTATTGGAAGTTGGGCTAGGTGGCCGACTTGATGCGACCAATATCGTGGATCACGATGTTTCTGTGATCACCAGCTTGGCGATTGATCACGTGGATTGGCTCGGCGATGACATCAATGTTATTGGCTATGAGAAAGCGGGGATTTATCGTGCAGGTAAACCCGCCATTTGCGGCCAGCCTAAGCCACCACCAACGGTTGCAGCGCATGCCGATGATATTGGTGCGGAGATGTACCAAGTCGGTATTCAGTTTTCCTATGAACTGGCCTCTGAAACAACGTGGAATTGGCGAAGTGGTCCATTTGAGTTATCTGATTTACCGCTCCCTTGCTTGCCCTTGCCTAATGCGGCTACGGCATTAATGGCACTCGGCTGCTCCGGTTTGGTTGTGAGTGATGTCAATATCGTCAATGGGCTTAGCAACGCAACACTTGCTGGGCGGATGCAAAAAATCAGTGATAGCCCAGAAATCATTCTTGATGTTGCACATAATCCCCATTCGGCCGAATATTTGGTGGCGCAGCTCAAACAGCGTTACGCACACAAAAAGGTCCATGTGGTGATTGGCATGCTGCATGATAAAGATGTGAAGGCCACGCTTCATCAACTGAAATCAATCGCTAACGTTTGGTATCCTGCTTCATTAAGTGGCCCTAGAGCCGCGCAAGCGAATGAACTGTGTCAGTACCTTGAGCCTGGCGTTAAACCGTTTGCTAACCCAGTCAGCGCTTTTGAAGCCGCGATGACACAAGCCGATAGCAATGATGTCATTATCGTGGTTGGGTCGTTTCATACTGTGGGTGAAGTATTAGAGCACTGGCAGAACAAAGGAGTATAAATGGCAAGTAAGTTTCAGAGCCGCTTGGTAGGAACAATTATATTGGTGGCGATAGGGGTGATAGTGTTACCTGATGTATTGGATGGCAAAAAGACCCACTACAAAGAAGATATTGCCAGCATTCCAATTAAGCCTGAATTAGACAGCGACGTAGAGAAGTTTGAAATTCTCGACCCCGTTGAAGATCAAGTCGCGTTGCCCGATTCGCCTGTTGAAGTGATCGCACAAACTAACCAGAGCGATGCAGCAACGCAGAGCAAGCCACTCACTGTGAAAGTGAAAGAAACAGCGGAAAGAAATGATTACCAAGATAGTGCTTGGCTCATTCAGTTGATGGCATTAAAGAATGCCGAAAACGCAAAAACCGTGGTTAAAGATCTGCAAAAACGGGGTTATCAAGCTCATACTAAGCAAGAAAATGGCTTCACTCGGATCATTATTGGCCCAGATGTTTCCAAAACCAAGCTTGAGCGTCAACTCTTAGAACTGGAAAAAATTACCGGTGCAAAAGGTCAATTGCTCAAATTTAAACCACTAAACCCATAAGAAAACGTTTGCGTCGCGTTTTTTTCTGTTAAAATGCGCGCCAACTTAAGATGTAGAACTCATGAATTGGTTAGATATTGTCATTTTAAGTGTGATCGGCCTATCGGCATTGATCAGTTTAGTCCGTGGCTTTGCTAAAGAAGCGTTGTCATTAGTGATATGGTTCGGTGCATTTTTTATTGCCAGCCAATACTACGCAAAACTTGCGGTGTATTTTTCAAATATCAAAGATGACATGTTCCGTAATGGCGCGGCCATCGCAGCACTGTTTGTTGCAACACTCATTGTCGGAGCGATCATTAACTATGTGATTGCTCAATTGGTACAAAAAACGGGCCTATCAGGAACTGATCGGGTACTGGGCATTGTTTTTGGAGCATTGCGTGGTGTGTTGATTGTTTCAGCTGCCTTGTTTTTTATGGATGCGTTTACCGCATTTCCAAATTCAGAGTGGTGGAAGAGCTCGCAATTGGTACCGGAATTTAGCCGTATCATTGCGCCGTTCTTTGAGCACTTACAAGCAACATCAAGTTTTCTCTCTGGCGCGATTTAGCGCCAGTTACTGTCGCAAATCGAGGATCAGGACATGTGTGGTATTGTTGGAATCGTGGGTACAACGCTGGTAAACCAGTCAATTTATGACGCGTTAACGGTATTGCAGCATCGTGGCCAAGATGCCGCTGGTATTTGTACCATAGAAAGCAATCGTTTCCGTCTGCGTAAGGCGAACGGTTTAGTGAAAGATGTCTTTGAAGCAAAACACATGCAGCGTCTTCAAGGAACGGTGGGTATTGGGCATGTGCGTTATCCTACTGCGGGTAGTTCGAGTGCCTCAGAAGCTCAACCTTTCTACGTTAACTCCCCGTTCGGTATCACGCTTGCTCATAACGGCAACCTCACCAATGCCAACGAAGTACGCCAGAAGTTGTTTGAAAAAGATCGTCGCCATATCAATACCACTTCAGATTCCGAAGTGCTGCTTAACGTCTTGGCGCATGAAATTGATACAGTCAGAGGCAATGTAACCGCAGAAGATGTGTTTCGTGCTGTCGCCAATGTACATCGCACCATTCGCGGTGCTTATGCTGTTGTCGCGATGATCATTGGGCATGGGATGATCGCGTTTCGTGACCCGCATGGTATTCGTCCTATCTGCTTAGGTAAACGTGAAGTCGATGGCCGTACCGAATACATGGCCGCTTCGGAGTCGGTGGCGCTAGATGCTGTCGGCTTTGATTTTGTGCGTGACCTTGCCCCCGGGGAAGCGGTGTATGCGACCTTTGATGGCCAGCTATTTACTAAACAATGTGCCGATAATCCAACACTTAACCCATGCATTTTTGAATTTGTCTACTTCGCCCGCCCAGATTCGTTTATCGACAAAATTTCGGTTTACAGCGCGCGCGTAGAAATGGGTAAAAAGTTGGGTGAGCGCATCAAGAACGAATTTGCTGACTTAGATATTGATGTCGTGATCCCCATTCCTGAGACTTCGTGCGATATCGCATTGCAAATTGCACAAGCGATTGATATTCCATATCGCCAAGGTTTTGTCAAAAACCGCTACGTTGGCCGCACATTTATTATGCCGGGCCAGCAACAGCGTAAAAAATCGGTGCGACGTAAACTCAATGCGATTCGTTCTGAATTTAAGGGCAAAAACGTGTTGCTAGTGGATGACTCGATAGTGCGTGGAACTACGTCAGAGCAAATTATTGAGATGGCTCGTGATTCTGGTGCAAATAAGGTGTACATGGTGTCAGCCGCGCCTGAGATCCGTTTCCCTAACGTCTATGGCATTGATATGCCAAGTGCTAACGAGTTGATTGCTCATGGTCGAGATGCCGATGAAATTGCGCAGCGAATTGGTGCCGATGCTCTGATTTTCCAAAATCTGGAAGATTTAGTGGATGCCGTCGGTATGGGTAACCGCGATATTGCAAAATTTGAAGCGTCGGTATTTAACGGCGAATACGTCACGGGCGATATTGATCAGCAGTATCTTGATTTTCTTGAATCGATGCGCAGCGACGATGCAAAAACGGTTCGAGAAATCCAGCAAGATCTCGCCAACCTAGAGATTCATAACGAAGGCGCGTAATCGAGCGCATCTCCCGAAATAGGCTGCAAAGAAAAAGGCTTCCATCTAGGAAGCCTTTTTTGTGCTCGTTAACAGGGTTTGACTAAAGGATCATTGCCGCAATCCAGCCAAACACAATCAGTGGAATATTATAATGGATGAAGGTTGGAACCACCGTTTCCCAAATATGTTCGTGTTGGCCATCCGCATTTAGGCCTGACGTTGGCCCCAAGGTGGAATCTGACGCTGGAGAGCCAGCATCGCCTAACGCAGCAGCGGTACCCACTAGCGCAATGGTCGCCATAGGCGAAAAGCCAAAGGCGAGGGCAAGGGGCACGTAAATGGTTGCGATGATTGGAATCGTTGAGAAGGATGAACCAATGCCCATAGTAACCAACAAACCGACGATCAGCATTAATAAAGCCGATAACGCTTTGTTGTCGCCAATGCTTACTGATAAGGCCTCGACGAGCGACTCAACGCCACCAGTGGATTTCATTACGGCGGCAAATCCGGCCGCTGAAATCATAATAAAGCCAATCATGGCCATCATATGTACACCTTTGGTGAACACATCGTGCGTCTCTTTCCACGCAATCACACCACCAAAAGTGAAGACCATAAAACCAGCCAGTGCGCCGATGATCATTGAACCTGTGGACAGTTGTACGGCAAGTGCCGTGATAATACCGAGCGCGGCAATCAAAATATGCTTTTTGTTGATCGCTTTTGGTTCGGTATTAATGACAGTATGTTCCGTCTCTTGATACTGGCGAGGTTTACGATAGGTAAAGAAAATGGCGACCAGTAAGCCAAAAATCATCCCAGCGGCGGGTAGCAGCATGGCTATCGGCACTTGGCTTGCCGTCACGTTTTCAAGGCCATTATCGCGTAAATTCTTGAGTAAGATGTTATTGAGGAAAATCCCACCAAAGCCGACAGGCAAGACCATATAGGGCGTGATAAGGCCAAAAGTGAGCACGCAAGCAATCAGCCTGCGGTCAAGCTTCAGCTTGGCAAAGACGCCCAATAGCGGTGGAATTAAAATCGGAATAAAGGCGATATGGACAGGAATGATATTTTGCGATGATATGGTAACTAGAACCAGCGCGACCAGAACCGCATACTTCAAACCTGTGGTGGCCGCACCATGCTCTTTGCCATGGATACGCTTAATCACGTTTTGCGCCAGTAAGTCAGTAATACCAGATTTAGAAATCGCGACGGCAAAGGTGCCTAGCATCGCATAACTTAGTGCGATGGTTGCACCACCACCTAAGCCACTTTCAAATGCAGAAACAGCGTCATTTAAACTCATCCCTGCAACTAAACCACCGACGATCGCACTAAATGTCAGTGCGACGACGACATTGACCCGCATCAGCGCAAGAAGCAGCATGATGCATACAGAAATTACTACAGGATTCATATATTTCTCGGTTAGTTGTGTTTACTTGTTATTGTTTTCTGAAGGTTCAACAAGTGGCCATCCGCCAAGGGCCTTCCATTTGTTGACGATACCGCAAAAAAGTTCGGCTGTTTTTTGCGTATCGTATAGCGCTGAATGCGCTTCTCTATTGTCAAATTCCATCCCAGCGGATTTGCACGCTTTGGCCAAAACGGTTTGCCCATAGGCTAAACCACTTAGCGCAGCGGTATCAAAAGTCGCAAAAGGGTGGAAAGGGACTCGTTTTAGCTTGCAGCGTTCACTGGCTGCCATCACGAAATTCAAGTCAAAGGTAGCATTGTGCGCCACCATGATCGCGCGGCTACAGTCATTGTCGCGTTGCTCTTTTCGGACTAGCTTATAAATTTCTCTGAGTGCTTCGGCTTCGCTGACAGCACCGCGTAATGGGCTAAATGGGTCACGAATGCCATTAAACTCAAGCGCCTCTTTTTCAAGGTTGGCACCTTCAAAAGGCTCAACATGAAAGTGAATCGTCGATGCTGGGTGCAGATCACCTTGTTCATCCATACGCAACGTAATCGCGCAGATTTCTAATAGTGCATCGGTCTTTGCATTGAAACCGGCTGTTTCGACGTCGATGACGACGGGAAAATAACCGCGGAAACGCTTTTTCAGTGTCAATGCTTCATTTACTTCAGTCATGCTAGCTCTTGGTTGTGTGACAGGGCTGGCATTATTACAGATTCTTTCTACGATAAAAACCAAACACGTTAATAAATGCAGGTTTCACTATGCGTTGGATAGTGTGGTGATGTGGCTAGATTTTTGCATTAACTTAGTCAATAGAAAGCGAAGCGGCAATTTTCCGCCATCGTTGTAGTATCGCTCGGAGAATAAAATCGTTATGAATAAATGGGTTACTGCCACTATTGTGATGACCAGCATACTGACATCCTTTGCCCCTATGGCGATGGATAAGCGTTATGTGGCAACACCACAGCAGTCTACGTGGCAGATGGTGACGAATACCCCTTTAGAGTGCCGTTTGGTCCATCCGATCCCCAATTACGGTGACGCTGAATTCTCTTCACGTGCGAATAAGAAGATTAACCTCGATTTCGAACTCAAAATGCGTCGTCCAATGGGCGAAACTCGCAATGTAAGTTTAGTGTCATTACCACCGAGTTGGCGTCCGGGTGAGAGTGCAGACCGTATTACCAATTTGCAATTCTTCAAACAGTTCGATGGTTACATCGGTGGTCAAACCGCTTGGAGCCTACTCAGTGAATTGGAAAAAGGACGCTATCCAACCTTTAGCTACCAAGATTGGCAAAGCCGAGATCAGCGCATTGAAGTCGCTCTCTCGTCAGTTCTTTTTCAAGAGAAGTACAACGTGTTTAGCGATTGTGTGAGCAATTTACTGACGTACAGTTTTGAAGATATCTCATTTACGATTCTGCATTACGACCGCGATAATGTGCAACTCAATAAAGCTTCGCAAAAACGGCTTGCGCAAATTGCTGACTATATTCGCTATAACCAAGATATTGATTTGGTGTTGGTTTCTACCTATACCGACTCTGTTGATAGTCGAGGAGTGAGTCAGGATCTTTCTGAGCGTAGGGCTGAGGTATTAAGAGACTACTTTAAATCACTGGGGTTACCTGAGGATCGCATTCAAGTGCAAGGCTATGGTAAACGTAGGCCGATTGCCGACAACGCATCACCCATTGGCAAAGATAAAAACCGTCGCGTGGTTATTTCACTGGGTCGAACAATTATCTAATAACGTTAGAGTAAAAAAGCAGCCCATTTCAAAGGCTGCTTTTGTGATGTTATCCGGGAAACCTTACGCATCTAGTTTATATCACTAGCCGATGCCGCAAAGAGACTTATCCTTCTAAACCTGCTGATGCTTGTTTGTTTTGGATAAGTTCAATCATGTAACCATCAGGATCTTTCACAAAAGCGATATGCGTGGTGCCACCTTTTACTGGGCCAGCTTCACGGGTCACATTACCTCCAGCCGCTTTAATCGCGTCACAGGTGGTATACACATCTTCAACACCAATGGCGATGTGGCCAAAAGCATTGCCTAGGTCATAGCTTGTGGTGCCCCAGTTATAGGTCAGTTCGATCACCGCACCCTGAGATTCATCGCCATAACCCAGGAATGCCAATGTGTATTTGTATTCTGTATTTTCATTAGTACGAAGCAGTTGCATACCCATGACCTTGGTGTAAAACGCGATCGATTTTTCTAAATCGCCTACGCGTAGCATGGTGTGCAAAATACGACTATTTGACATGTTGAGCTCCTAACTTTCTGATGAAATATCTATCTCCACCCGACCACTGTGGCGATGATGTTGGCTTACGTTCACCCACTCCAATCACAGAGTTTATCTATGTTCAAAGGAATTCGTTTACTTACTGCCTACTTGCAGAGTTGAGTCTTTTGGGGATCTGGTTAAATTTTATAGGTCAGTTTTATCAGAGAATTCGCAAAGATCTTCAATGATACAACTGCCACAACGCGGCTTTCTTGCGACACAGGTGTAGCGACCATGTAAGATCAACCAGTGATGAACATCAACTTTGAATTCTTTAGGGACGACTTTGAGCAGCTTTTGTTCCACTTCATCAACGTTTTTACCCACCGCAAACTTGGTTCTATTTGAAACACGGAAAATATGCGTGTCAACGGCGATGGTTGGCCATCCGAAAGCGGTGTTCAATACCACATTGGCCGTTTTTCTGCCAACGCCGGGCAGCGATTCTAATGCTTCACGGCTCTCTGGCACTTCTCCTGCGTATTGATCCAATAAGATACGGCAAGTTTTGATGACGTTTTCTGCTTTGGAATTGAATAAACCAATGGTTTTGATGTATTGCTTTAGCCCATCAACGCCAAGCTCAAAGATGGCTTGTGGCGTATTAGCAATAGGGTAAAGCTTGTCAGTGGCCTTATTAACGCTGACGTCAGTCGCTTGAGCGGAAAGCAGTACTGAGATCAGTAACTCAAACGGTGTGCTCCATTTAAGCTCGGTTTCTGGCTTCGGGTTATTGGCCCGTAAACGCTCGAGGATCTCGACTCGTTTGACATTATTCATCGTTTGGAAAACTTCCTTATGATTTCGCTAAGCGTTGGTGACGCGTGCTCGTTCTATGACGGGCTTTTGTTCTTTAGGTTGGCGAGCAGCCAGATTTTTATCGATGATATTTTTAGCTGCAATCAAAAAGCCAACACCAATAAAAGCTCCAGGCGGCAAGAGCGCAAGCAAGAAGCTGTTGTCAAAATGGAAGACCTCAATGCGTAAAATGGTTGCCCAATGACCCAGTAATAAATCAGCACCATCAAACAGTGTGCCATTGCCAATTACTTCACGCAGTGCGCCCAAAATGACCAGAATAGTGGTCATTCCCATTCCCATCCAAAATCCATCTTGTGCTGAAGGCAACACTGCATTTTTTGAGGCAAATGCTTCGGCGCGACCGATGATGATACAGTTGGTCACAATCAGAGGAATGAAGATCCCTAGCGATAGGTACAGGCCGTAAGCGTAGGCATTCATTAACAGTTGTACGCAAGTTACTAGTGCGGCGATGATCATCACAAACACAGGAATACGGACTTCTTTGGGGACATAATCTCGTACTAATGAGATGGTGACATTTGAACAGACGAGAACCAGCAATGTCGCAACGCCTAAACCTAGCGCATTCGTGACAGTGGAAGAAACCGCTAGTAAAGGGCACAGTCCAAGTTGTTGAACGAGCGCAGGGTTGTTGCTCCACATCCCGTTTTTAATCAGTGTCTTATGATCACTCATTGCTGGCTCCTTTACAGTCAAAAGGTTGTGCTAATAGTGCTTCTCGATGTTGATTCACAAACTGAGCGGTATTTTTCACCGCTTTGACGACGGCTCGCGGCGTAATCGTCGCTCCAGTAAACTGATCAAATTGTCCCCCATCTTTGCGCACTTTCCAAGTCTCGATATTTTGCTCAGTGACTTGCTTGCCAGTAAAGCTCAATATCCAATCAGTGACGCGTAAATCTATTTTGTCACCTAACCCCGGTGTTTCTTGATGAGACAGAACGCGAGTCCCTGTGATGGTGCCATCATGCTTGATGCCAATAATTACCTTGATCGCGCCGTTATAGCCATCAGGTGCGATGGCTTCAATAGCCAGTCCACTCGGTTCACCGTTTTGTGTGGCAATATAAGCGTGCATAGGTTGGTCTGTACCAAGTGCAGGATCAGTCACCAGTGTACAGGATTTGTACAGTTCGTTGTCGTGCAAACTGTGCGGGATCACTTGGTTTAAAATCGATTGCAGTTGAATCTGCTCTTGCTTGGTTATTTGATCTTTTGTTAGGTATTGGGTTAACGCTACAACACCTGTTGAAGCACAGGCAAAGATAGCGAGAATCAAACCGTTATTGCGAATGGCGGTTAACATAGCGCTCCTTAATGCCCGTAGGTTCGAGGTTTAGTATAGTAATCAATCAGTGGGACACACATGTTGGCAAGTAATACAGCGAAGGCTACCCCGTCAGGGAAGCCTCCCCAACTGCGGATAATGAAAATCATCATGCCAATAAATGCGCCGTAAATTAAGCGACCTTTGACGGTTGTGGAAGCGGTGACAGGATCGGTTGCGATGAAAAAAGCGCCGAGCATAGTCGCGCCCGAGAGCAAATGAAACAAGGGTGAGGCGGTTGCTCCCGGTTCAATAAGCGCAGTGAAAGCACTTGCCATTACTAAACCACACAGCACCGCAATCGGGATATGCCAGTTGATCACACGTAGTTTGATCAATAATAAGCCGCCAGCTAAATAGGCAAGGTTAACCCATTCCCAGCCAAGCCCAGCTAACCCACTAAATTGAGGCTGGCTCATCGCTTCATGCAGAGTCTCACCGTTATGTAATCCGGTTTTTACGGCGTCCAATGGGGTGGCCATAGTGACACCATCGATACCTGTTCGGATTTGTTGTAGTGATAAACCTTCTACGTTGAATCCACTGAAAATAAGTGAAAATGCATCACTAAACGAGATTGGATCCGGGGCTAATTCCGTTGGAGCAATCCAACTGGTCATCTGCACAGGGAAAGAGATAAGCAAAACCACATAAGCAATCATGGCGGGGTTGAATGGGTTTTGTCCTAGTCCGCCGTATAAGTGTTTTGCAATAATGATGGCAAAAATAAGGCCAATAAAGATAACCCACCAAGGGGACATCGGAGGAATGGCAATGGCCAGAAGCCAAGCGGTGACCACGGCGCTGTAATCTTTGATTGCCAACAGTGGTGAGCGCTTACGCAGTAGCATAACGGCAGATTCAAAAGCCAAAGCGATGATGATAGCGAGCATCAGTTGAATGAGAGTACCCCAACCAAAGAAGTAGCTTTGCGCGATAAGCCCCGGTAAGGCGCACAAGGCGACCCACTTCATCAGCTCTGATGTGTTGCGTTTGCTGTGTGCATGGGGGGAGCTGGCAATAAAAAAGGCCACTAATTATTCTCCTCAGAATTATGATTGTTTTTCGCTTGTGCCGTTTGCTGCTCTGCTTTGCGCGCTTTTGCGCGAGCAATGGCGGCAGCGACTGCCGCTTTTTTGGCATCCTCAGGTTGAGCAGGCATAGGTTCAAGCGTTGGCTGAGGTTCACTCTGCGCCGTTTGCTGCTCTGCTTTGCGTGCTTTTGCGCGAGCAATGGCAGCAGCGACTGCCGCTTTTTTGGCATCCTCAGGTTGAGTAGGCGCAGGTTCAAGCATTGGCTGAGGCTCACTCGGAGCCATTTGCTGCTCTGCTTTGCGCGCTTTGGCGCGAGCAATGGCGGCAGCGACTGCCGCTTTTTTGGCATCCTCAGGTTGAGCAGGCACAGGTTCAAGCATTGGCTGGGGTTCACTCTGCGCCGTTTGTTGCTCTGCTTTGCGCGCTTTTGCGCGAGCAATGGCGGCAGCGACTGCCGCTTTTTTATCATCACCAGTTTCTGCTGGTGGCGCATCAGCACTGGTTTGCTGCGCTTTTTTCTCGCGAGCTTGACGTTTGCGCTCTTCGCGCAATTTAACCATTTCAGCGTTATCTGGCTCGACTTGACCTGCTTGCAGTGCTTCGGCTTGCTTGGCTTTAGCGCGAGCAATAGCCGCAGCAACGGCGGGTTTTACGGTGCTTGGGTTGTTTTCTGTTTGTGCTTTTTGCGCTTGAACGCGAGCAATGGCCGCTGCAATCGCATCGTCGCCGCCTGTGTGTTTTATCTCTTGACGACGTTCATCGGCTGCTTTTTTGAAACGATTCTCGCGATCGGCTTTATCGCGTTCTAAACGTGCTTTTTTCTCTTCGAAACGTACTCTGGCACGTTCAGCGGCTTCTGATTCTTGCTGGCGAGTTTTTATCTCAGCCTTGGCTTGACGATAGTATTGCACCAATGGAATTTCACTGGGGCAAACATAAGCACAAGCCCCGCACTCAATGCAATCTTTGAGGTTTAGTTCTTCACACTTATCATATTCTTCCGCTTTCGCGTGCCAGAACAGTTGCTGAGGTAATAAGGAGGCCGGGCAGGCTTCCGCGCACTGACCACAGCGAATGCAGGCCATTTCATGTTGTGAAGAGGCAATCTCTTTACGAGTGGGTGCCAGAATGCAGTTGGTGGTTTTGGTGATCGGAACTTGTGAATGAGGCAGGGTGAACCCCATCATCGGGCCGCCCATGATAAGACGCGGTAATTTTTTATCTGCCTTATAGCCAAATTGTTCGAGTAAATATTGTACGGGTGTGCCTAATAAAACCCAGACATTCCGGGGCTGTTTAAACGTATTGCCCGTTAAGGTGACTACGCGGTTAATCAGGGGTTCGCCATCCATGACGGCGCGTTTAATCGCGTAGATAGAGCCAACATTTTGTACCATCAAGCCAATATCGGCTGGAATTTTACCCGCAGGCACTTCTTGGTTGGTCAGCAATTTAATTAACTGCTTTTCACCACCTGAAGGGTATTTGGTTGGGATCACGCGGATCACGATGTCTTTATGTATTGCGGCGGCTTCTAACGCTTGAATTGCTTCTGGTTTGTTATCTTCAATACCGATGATGGTTAATTTGGGCTTAAGAATGTGCTCTACAATACTGATCCCATCGATGATCTCTGCGGCATGGTGCTGCATGAGTACATCATCGGCCGTGATGTAAGGTTCACATTCGGCGGCGTTGATGATCAAAATATCAGTGCGAGCGAGGCCTGATTGCATTTTTTTTGCAGTAGGAAAACCGGCGCCGCCCAACCCAGAGATGCCAGCTTGACGAATGATTTCAATCAATTGCTCTGGGGAGTGTTGTCGATAATCAGCCAGTGGTGCGCGCACTGCCCACTCATCTTGTTGATCAGGCGTGATGACAATACACATTTCACTTAACCCAGAAGGGTGCGCCGTGGTGCGCGGTTCAATGGCGGTAATGGTGCCAGAGGTTGAAGCGTGTACAGGCAACATGAAGGTTGAGGTGTATTGTGTTAGTGGTTGGCCTTTGAGTACTTTATCACCAACGCTGACCAGTAAATCACCGGCTCGGCCAATATGCTGTTTGAGTGGCAATACAATTTCTTGCGGTATACTGGCATGAGTCAGTGCCGTTTGATTTGACTGCTGTTTATTTTCTGGCGGGTGAATGCCTCCTGGGAAGTTCCAGAGAGTGCCAGCTTTGATTTGTTCTATTAATGACAACATACCAATCCTTAATTCACGCTTTTCTGCGCACGTGAGGCAGAGTCGGTAACATCAACAACAGGAATCGCGTTCATTTGCCACTTCCAAGTATCGGTCGTAGTTTCTACCGGGATCATTTCAATACAGTCCGTTGGGCAGGGAGCAACACACAGATCACAGCCAGTACATTCTGACTTGATCACGGTATGCAGAGCCTTAGTTCCACCAACAATGGCATCTACGGGACAAGCTTGAATGCATTTTGTACAACCGATGCACATATCTTCATGAATGAAGGCAACGGTTTTGACCTTATTATCAAGATCATGCGCAGACTCTTCGGCTTCAACGCCCATTAAGTCAGCCAATTTTTCAATGGTTGCTTGGCCGCCGGGCGGGCATTTATTGATTTTATCGCCATTGGCAATGGCTTGTGCATAAGGGCGACAGCCCGGATAGCCACATTGACCGCATTGTGTCTGCGGTAAAATCGCATCAATCTGATCGACGATAGGATCGGCTTCTACTTTAAAACGGATAGAGGCAAAACCTAAGATAGCGCCAAACACAGCGGCCAATGCGACAAGTGCAAGAATAGCGATGAGTATTGTGCTCATATTACAACTTCACCAATCCTGTAAAACCCATGAAGGCGAGTGACATAAGACCTGCGGTTATCATAGCAATTGATGCGCCTTTGAAGGGCGTTGGTACGTCGGCTACGCCGATGCGTTCGCGCATGGAAGCAAACAGAATCAATACCAATGAGAACCCAACCGCGGCACCAAAACCATAAATAATGGATTGAATGAAGTTATGATTTTCGTTGATGTTGAGAAGCGCAACCCCAAGTACCGCACAGTTGGTGGTGATAAGAGGAAGGAAAATCCCGAGCAGGCGATATAACGTTGGGCTGGTTTTGTGTACCACCATTTCGGTGAACTGCACCACCACGGCGATCACTAAAATAAAGCTCATGGTGCGTAAGTACTCAATACCTAATGGTTTAAGAACATAGCTTTCTACTAAATACGCACACACTGACGCTAGAGTTAGCACGAAAGTCGTCGCTAACCCCATCCCTATTGCGGTTTCTAGTTTTTTTGATACGCCCATGAAAGGACATAGCCCTAGAAACTTTACCAGTACAAAGTTATTGACCAGCACAGTGCCGATTAATAACAAAAAATATTCGGTCATAGTTATATAAGTCTTAAGTTCCGATCTGGTGATTATCGTGCTTTGCCAAGCGAATAACAACCAAGGAAAGATAAGGTTTTATACCTTTGACGGAATTTTGTACGCTGCTACGCCAGTATTAGGTTGATATGGGGCGTTATAAAGCAGTGTCAGCCGGCTATTTTTTATGTGTCGAAAAATGGGCTTGACTTAAATAACACCAAGTCAGTACATACTCACTGTCAGGCCAGTGGTAACCAACGCTGATTGTGTATGATGGATTTAAAAAAGGATGAAGATCAGTGTGAATCTGAAAAATGAGTCGTTTGGCGTGTTTGTCAACATGGATCAGTTCTACCACGTGAAAATCAAGAACCTGTTCAACCCATGGATAAATGGCTTTATAAATCGATTCCTTCGCGGAAAAAATCAGCGTAATAAAGCTCGCTAATTGGGCAAAGTGATGAGCAAAAATGTGCTCTGCGGGTGTCATTACTTGCTGGCGAATATCACTGAGCCATTCATCTCGTATGAGTTGTTCAATATCAATACCAAGAGCGGCACACGCTTGAGTCTGGTGAGTGGCGGCTGCGATAGCGTAGCCATGGCAATGGGATATTGAGCCTACGATATTTTGCGGCCAAACCGCTTGATTCCCCTTGCCAATCTCTAACGTTAGCGACTGTGATTGATCCAGTTTGGTTAGGCAGTGTTTTGCACACATCCTGCCAGCTAAAAATTCACAATGGCGTTTTAGCACGGCTTGGTTTAAAGAAGAGGGCAGGGAGATCCCTTGCTCTTCAAGTTTATTTTTGTATTCAGGTAGATACTTCACTTCAAGCTGGTGGTATTGGATGAAAGATGGCCAGTTTGGAATGATGAGCATGCCTATTTTACCTATCGAGTGAGTGAACTTGTTCGATGCGTCGCCTGCATGGTGACGTTTATCTCAGATTGAGTGAAAAATCACTCCCCTAGTCAAAAACTAAGTGTTGATGTCTAGGAGAGTGAGTCAGAGTTATTAACTAGAACTGGTAATCAGCGACTATGCCAAAGGTGCGTGGACCGCCGACTTCGTAGAGATCACTTTTCTGGCGAATCACGTACTCTTCATCAGTGACGTTTTTCACGTAAGCGCGAATCGTCAAATCGTTGAGAGTGTAACCTGCATTCAGATTCAACACGGTGTAATCGCCAGCCGTTTTACTCTCTGTGTTGGCTAAATCGGTATAGTAATCGGAAACGTGGTTAACACGAGCACCAAAAAATAGACCAGAATCTAAGTGTTGAGTAAAGCCCGCACCTGCAGACAGTTTAGGAGCGTAACTGAACTCATTGCCTGAGAGATTGGTAGAGGTACCTGTTGGTCCTTCGCTGATGTCCGTTTTAAGAAGACCGACAAACGCAAACAGGTCGAGCCCAGAATCAAACCAGTAAGAGGCTTCAACTTCCGTACCGTAAGTTTTCCCTTTCGGTATATTGGTGATATAGGTGTCGAAGCGTTTTCCGCTCTCACCAGAGACCGAAGTTTGATAATTTTTGTAGTCGTTGTAGAACAGGTTAGCGGTCAGATCCAGCTTGTCATCCAGGAAGCTTGAACGAGAACTTAGCTCGTAGCTCCAGACTTTTTCTTGTTCAAAAACAAAAACTTCTTCTTTGTACTCGTTATAGCCTAATCCACCGGCATTGTAGCCTTTACGGGCCGTAAGACCGAGGGTGGAGTGATCTGAGACATCAAGTAATAGACCAATCTTAGGCAATAGGATGCCGTCATCTTCATCGGCTTTAAAATCGAGTGGTAGGGTAGCGTGATCGAAATCTCGCTTCAGTTCATCTCTTTCATAACGTGCACCTAATAATAGCTGCCAGCGATTATCCAAACGAATTCTTGAGTCAAAGTAGATTGAGTTGGTTAAAACTTCATCTTTACGTTTTAATGAATCTGTTTCGGTGTATTGATCTTTGAAGAAGCTGGCTAGGCCTAGAATCGCATTGTACTTTTCATCAAGTGATTGATATGTAAGCTTTGCTTCTGCGGTGTAGTTATCTTCATCCACATCACCATACCAATTAGTATCAGGATAAGCTTTGAACTTGGTGGTGTAGTTACGATGGGCGACTAAAATATCCGTTGTCAGTTCATCATTAATCACATAATTGACGTCTAGGTTGATATTCCAGCTTTTGGTTTCTTGGCGACGCGTGCCACTTTTGCTATGCAGTTCAAGTGTACCCGGCTTGGTAACGAAGTTGGTATATTGCCCCTCTTCATTACGGCTACCAACCGTTAGCTTGGCTGTTAGCTTGTCATTTCCTTGAGGTTTCCACAATAATTTACCACGGACATTATAGGATTCGAGCTCGGAAGGATCCCAAGGGTACTGATCGCCGTTAGGCAGAGAGTAATCGATAGGGGTATTGCCTTTGGTGCCTTCGGCGGCAAGACGAAACGCTAAAGTATCTTCAACCAGAGGTGCCGACACGACCCCTGCGAGATGATATTTACTGTCTTCATTTTCATAACCAGCGCGAACTTTACCCTCACGGTGGAACGTTGGATCCTTAGTTTTGATCACAACCGCACCAGCAATACTATTGCGGCCTTGGTTGGTGGATTGCGGCCCTTTATAGACTTCCACTTGTTCTGTATCCCACAGTCCAGCTTTACCAAACGCTTCTCCAGACCAAGATTCAGACACGCCGTCTACCGTGGTATTGACGCGAGGTGTTGCGCCTGTCATGAAGGTCAGAAAACCTTCGCCAGGGCCACGTCCATCGACCCCACGAATGTGTGGAATGCCCGAAGGTGCATTGAGTACGTTGGGTACGCGGTCGAGCAGATCGTAGTAATCTCGGCTTTCACCATCATCCACTTCATCGGTGAATAGGGTGAGCGAACTGGTGTTTTCGGCCAGTGTTCCTCCCAATTTCTCACCCACCACAACCACAGTATCTTGCTTTTTCTGTGGCTCTTTTTTTTCGAGCTGTTCCGCTACAACATTTGCGCTAGTACTCACGCAGAGGATGCCAATCAGTGTGGCGAGTTGAGTCTTATTGATATTTCTGACTGCCTTACCGTTATTCATATCCATGGGCTTCATGACCTAAAAGTTCCTTAATAGAAAAAATGATGTTGCTGCAACCATTATCGAATCAACTGTTGCTGGTTGTAATGTTAATGATAATTGTTATTATTTGCAATATCATCAATGCAGTTTTATGCTACTTAGTTTCTATGTTTCAAAAATACTAGGCTTGATATGGGGTGGTTTTAGTAATGGTTGTTAATCAGGAGAGCTCACAAGAGAGGGCTGAGCTCAATGGGGTGTTGGCCCGTTTTATTCAAGAGGGCGGCTCTATTGGTGACGAGCCTTGGTGGGCACATGTGCAATCGATCGGCATGCCTTATGTGATTGAAATAAATGGCGAATATGCAAAGGTTCTTTTTTTATGGCGTGGGCCGGAGCCGAGTGTGGCCGCAAATCAAGCGATCTACGTTGATATTAATGGTGTCACCGATCATCACAGTTTTTCGATGGCGAAGTTTACTCATATCGATAATACCGATGTGTGGTTTTATATCGATAGCGTCAAACAGAGTTGGCGAGGAGGGTACTCTTTTATTCCTGTCCCAGAAGCGTTAGTGCAGCCGAGTTACCAAGGTTCATACGATGCAATGCGCCACCAACATCGGCAATGGCTACGCTCCATTTTTCCACTGAGTTGCGCTGATCCACTGGCTCAAAATGATTTGTCAAAATGCGAGTGGGGGCGCGCGAAAACACCTTGTCATATGCCTAAAGCGCTTACGCAAACAGAGTGGCTCGGTTTCGATTCAGCGCAAGGTCAGTGCTTCAAAAGTGCCGATTCGACCTTTACTTGGCGCAGCACTTTGCTCGGTACATCGCGCGAGATTTGGCTTTATTCGACCGCGCAAAGACCCACCACTGAGCCGTTACCCTTGGTATTGATACTGGATGGCCGTTTTTGGTCTCAATCGATGCCGGTTTATGAGGCTCTTTCACAGGCGACCCACAGTGGAAAGCTTCCAGCGGCGCTCTATGTGTTGATTGATGAAATTAGCGCTCAACAACGCAGTGATGATCTCAGCTGTAATCCGCTGTTTTGGCAAGCCGTGATGGAGGAGTTACTCCCCTCGATTAACGAGCGCGTCAGAGTAACCCGCGATGCAGACCAAACGGTGATCGTAGGCCAGAGTTTAGGAGGCTTAGCGGCAATGTACGCAGCATTACACTGGCCGCAGCGATTCGGTTCTGTGGTTTGTCAATCGGGTTCATTTTGGTGGCCCGATTTCTCGATCGTTAAACCCCCCAGTGAATATTGTCCACCGAAAAGCGACTCGCGATTAAGCAAAATGAGCCAAGAGGTACATCAAGGTTTAGGTGCCAATTCACGTCTTGCGCTTTTCCTCGAAGTGGGTAGCGGTGAAGACATCATGATCGATTTAAGTCGAGATCTATACCAACAGTTGGCTTCACAACAGCATCGGATTCAATTTCGTCTGTTTGACGGCGGTCATGACCGACTCTGTTGGCGCGGCGGGATCATCGATGGCTTGTCATATGTTTTAGAACCTTATCTTTAATTTTCAGCGGTAGAGAGAAATATGTCAGAAAAATACACCAACCCTTTTGATGAATCTAAGCATCAATTTTTAGTGCTGATCAATTCGCATAATCAATACAGTTTATGGCCAGAATTCAAAGCCATTCCCGCTGGTTGGCAAGCCATCCTTGGACCGAGGTCAAAACAAGAGTGTTGCAACTACATCGAAGCTCAGTGGTTAGATATTCGAGCTTAAACCAAACGAGTTTTGACTCCTGCAATAGCGGCGCTGTTCATTCATGCTTGTTAAGCGGGGTAACAAAAAGGGACATAGGCAATGACTTTTGTTAGGAATAAAGAGATGTACAACTCATCAGTGCAAGAGGATCAGTGGCCTCTTATCGGCACACAGCAAGGTATTTGGTTTGCCGAGCAGATGATGCCCAATCCAGAGCAATTTAATGTTGCCCACTACGTGGTGATTCAAGGTCAAATCGATATTGAGTTATTTTCAAACGCGGTAGCCATCGGCTTGCAAGGCGTTGATTCCCTCCACTGCCATTATCTAGAGAGCGATGGCAGCGTGAGGCAGCAGTTTTATCCAGCGGATGAAGAAGGGCAATGGCTTGAGATTCTCGACTTTTCACAAGCCGCCTTGCCAGAAGAGTCGGCTCGGGAGTGGATGAAGCACGATCTTGCGCAGCGGTTGGACATTTCATCAAGAAAGAGGCGTTTCCGACACTGTTTAATTGATGTTGGTTCAAGCAATGCACCGCAATGGTTTTGGTATCAACGTTACCATCATATTGATGTGGATGGGTTCAGTGTGAATGCCATCAGTCAATACATCTGCCAACTTTATAACCATTGGCGGATTGGCGCTGCGAAACCTCAAGAGTTCAGCGCTTTTAGTAATGTAATTCAAGAATATCAGCAATTTTTAGACTCAGCAGCGCGCCAGCAGGCGTACGACTTTTGGCAAACGCAAGCGGCTCATTTACCCAATGTTATTTCGCTCACCACAGGTAGTGCAGCCAATACATCCTCGAGCACGATCACTCACACCGTGCCATTAATCGGTGGAGAGTGGTTAACTCGCTATAGTCCACAGTTGTTACCTGCTGAGCTTGCGATGGCGATGGTATTTGCTTATCTCCATTTACATTCTGGGCAAGAGCAAGTGTGTGTGGGTGTCCCCTTTATGCGCCGAATGGGCAATGCCGCCACTTGTGCCGCTGGTGCGGTAGTGAATGTACTGCCGGTGGCGCTGTCACTTCATCCACAAATGAGCATTATTGATGTGGCGCGAGAGATGAATAAAACCATCCGCCAAGTTCGTCGCCACCAGATGTATGACGCTGAGCAGATCCAGCGTGATTTGGGATTAGTAGGCCAGCCGCTCTATGGCCCGATACTCAACTTTAAACCCTTTGAAGCTGCACTGAGTTTATCTGGCGTAGAGACTGAGACACATATCCTCTCGGCAGGTCCGATTGATGAGATTGAATTTTCGCCAGTGCTCGATGGTCAGACACTGAGTGTTAATATCACGGCCAACAGCACCAAATATAGCCAAGAGTCATTAGAACTTCATGCCGCTCGTTTGGTTGCGATGGTAGAGCAGATTGCCAACCATCCAACACAGCCACTTGATTTGGTAGAGTTAATCCCGCCGAGCGAGAAGCAGCAGATTGCTTTGTGGTCGGTGGGGCCACAACATGAATATGAAACAGAGCAAACTGTGCTGGATGTATGGCAGCAGACTGTTGAGAGCAAGCCAAACGAAGATGCCTTGGTGTTTAAACAGCAGCGTTGGACATTTGATGCCTTCAATCACCTTATTGAAACTCGAGCGGATCAACTGATTACCGCAGGCTTGCGCCAAGGCGATATTGCCGGTGTCGCGTTACGACGTGGGCCTGAAAGCGTCGTGACTATGCTAGCGATTTTGCGAGCGGGTGCGATTTACCTGCCTATCGATCTTGATTATCCCATAGAACGTATTGAATCGATTGTTGAACAAGCACGTCCTTGGTGCTTAGTTGTGGAGGAGGATGAGCAAAACATGGCTTATTCATCGATAAGCTACGTCCCTAGGTTTATTGCTCTTCCTGAATTGGCTCGCATTCACACAGCGCCACAACCCAAACCGACGATCAGTCACAGCGACGTGGCTTATATCATCTTTACTTCAGGTTCGACTGGTCACCCGAAAGGGGTCATGAACACACATGGAGCGCTGTTGAATTTACTGCGCTCTCATCAAGGTTCGATTTTTTCTGCGGCTATCAGCAAACTGGTGACACGTCGTCAGTTACCAGAACAAGCTATTACTGTTCGTGCAGCGCATACGACGTCATTCTCCTTCGATGCTTCTTGGGAGCAAGTACTCTGGATGTTGTCTGGTCATACTATGTATTTGTATGACGATGAACAACGGAAAGACGCCTACGAACTGGTTCAGTGTGTTGCTGAAGATAATATCGATGCTCTTGATTTACCACCTTTACTGTTTGATCAAATGCTCGATAGTGGATTAATGACGAGCGCTCACGTGCCGACGTTAGTTTTGATTGGTAGTGAAGCCATACCACAAAAGCTTTGGTCCCGTGTGAGTGAGTTTCCCGAACTGCTGGTGGAAAACTTTTATGGGCCAACCGAATTTACGGTTGATGCGATCAGCGCTTCGCTTGATGCAGATGCATCGCCTGTCATTGGTCGACCGATTGCCGGTGCTTGTGTTTACGTGCTTGATGAAAATTTAGAGCCTGTCGCTATTGGTGAGGTGGGTGAGCTTTATTTATCGGGTGCGGGGTTAGCAAAGGGCTACCTCAACCAGCCAAGTATGACAGCAGAACGTTTTGTGGCGAACCCCTTTGCGTATGGCAAGATAATGTACCGCACTGGTGATTTGGTGAAGTGGCGAGACAATGGGTTACTGGATTTTGTTGGCCGGTGTGATCACCAAATCAAAATTCGCGGTTTTCGTATTGAATTGGGCGATGTAGAAAGTGCTATTAATGCGATTGATGGTGTTAATACGACGGTAGTCGTGGCAGAGCCTGTTGGCGATACTCATCGTTTATTGGCTTACTGTACTTTAGAGAAAGGGGCTCAGGGTGAGTCAGTTCAACCCGCGTTCACAGAGCAAAGACTGCAAAGTCTTATCGCACAGGCGCTGCCTGACTATATGCAGCCAGCCAATGTGATGATCTTGGATGCTTTCTCTTTGAATGTGAATGGGAAAATCGATAGAAAAGCGCTCCCTAAGTACTCGGCAGGCATGCGTAGCGAATGTGTGGCCCCAATAACCCAACCAGAGCAGCTATTATGTGATGCGATCACCGAGCTACTCGGTGTCAGTGACGTAGGAATGTCAGATGACTTCTTTAATCTAGGTGGAGACAGTATTTCGGCGATGAGCCTTGGGACGCGATTGCGCACGGCGGGCTATGATCTACGACCCAAAGCTATTTTTGCAGCCCGTCAACTGGGTATGATGGCGAGCCAAATGGCGCCACTACAGCAACAACAGCGCGAGAAACAAGAAGGTATTATTCGGCCTCTGCCTATGTGGCAATGGTTTGAGGAGACATTTTCTAATACAACCAGTTATGTGCAAAGTGTGCTTGTTGAGGTGGAAAGCGAAACCCAATTAGCGCACTTGCAAGCCAGTTTAGTGCAACTGGTCGCCAACCATTCCGTATGTCGCTTGGTCCAAAAAGAGCAGCAATACCATATTGAGGCGCTGCAAAATCTTGATGTAAAAAACTGGGTTGAATCGGTTTCGGTTGAGAGGCTAGATGGCAACGTGTTGGACGGTCTGTTTAGCCAGCGCAGTCAGTCGATGTCAATATCATCGGGTCAGCTATTACGCTTGATGATGATAACGGAGCGCAGTGGGCGTAAAAGTCTCATGATCCTTGCTCACCATTTCCTTATCGATGGTGTCTCTTGGCGAATATTGCTTCCGCAGTTGCAGGCATTAACTCAAGCACAAGTCACAGGTGAAGTGGCGGTGATTTCTGAGGAGGTTACCGGTATCCATTGTTGGTCAAAAGCGCTGTATCAACATTTAGCGGTCGCTGCTGCGCAAATGCCATTTTGGCGAGCGCAGGCACAGCGTGCTGTTGCTCCCATCAAGGATCCTGTCGATAAAATACGCATGGCGCATTGGCGTACGCCACTCTCTCATGCCGTTACGCAGCCGTTATTGGAATTACCCACACACCAGACGAATCTCGATATTGAAGAGGTGCTATTAGCCGCGGTTACGGGGGCGATCGCAGGACTTTATGGGTGTGAAGAGATTAAAGTGAACGTCGAATCTCATGGCCGTGAAGAGTGTAAAGAGGGGATCGATCTCAATCAAACCCTAGGGTGGTTTACCACTGAATATCCGTTGATCATTAGCGTGCCAAAGCAGGGTGATTACCGCGAACGGTTACGTGAAGTGAAGCAAAGTAAGCGCAGTGTGAAAGATAAAGGGCTAGGTTATATGGTGCTGCGCTATCTTGATAATCCGTATCGAGATGAATTACGCACGTTGGCGAATACACGCCAACCGTCATTGCTGTTTAATTACCTTGGCCGTTTCCAAAGCAGCGATGGTCAGTGGTCACCACAGCAATATAGTGGGCAGTTTGCCGATACATTTGCCGTCACCTTAAACAGTGAACGGGCTTTGCAGCATCCCTTAGAGCTAAATATTTTCGTCGAAGAATCGGCAACGCCGCGATTGGTGCTCAACTGGTCTTGGAATGCTCACCTGTTCAGCCAACAGGAAATGGTGTCGCTGAGCCAACAGACTGAAAGTGAGCTGCTCAAAATACAGCAAGCGCTACAAGTTGGCGATAGTGCTGAGTTTGACCTCTCTGTGCCTGCTGACTATACCGAGCCAGGAATCACACTGCGACAAGCGAGCCTATTGCAACACCACTATGGCAAGTTAGCGGATGTACTGCCAGCATTGCCTTTGCAAGAAGGATTGCTGTTCCAATCTCAATTAGGGGATAAAAATAGTAGTTATAACTCCACCACGCGTCTTACTTTCCAAGGTCAACTGTCTGAGCATCGCGTGAGCGAAGCGCTTAATGCGGTGATTAGGCGTCATCCGCAGTTGCTCGCTCGATTTGATAGTTCGATATTGGGGCGCACCGTACAGGTGATGACGCAGGTTAATCCAAGCTGGCCACTGACACGTTATGACATAACAAACATGAGTGGTGATGAGCAAAGCGCGTTGATTGATCAGTTAGAGAAGCAAGAGCTAAGCCGCCAGTTTGACCTTAACGATCCTACCCACAGCCTGTTGCAGGCCCAGTTGATTTTTCATGGCGATCAGCAAAGCACACTGCTCCTTTCAGCACATCATCTGGTGGTCGATGGCTGGTCAACGCCGATTTTATTGAATGATTTTCTTAGTGCATACGCCCAAGGAGTCTCGAATTTACCTCCGGTAACCGTCGGCTATGCTCACGTTGTGAGCCAGCTAACGCAGCGCGATAAAACTGTTGCGACCGAGCTTTGGCGCAAAGTATTAGCTGATGTTCAGCCGTGTATGGCTTTTGATGATATTCCGCTTAGCGAGGAAGTTAACGAGCATCAGTTATGGCTATCAAAGCATAAAACGGATCAGTTAAATCAGTGTTTACGACATCATGGCTTAACCATGAGCACCTTAATGCAAGGCCTTTGGGCGAGTATTCTCGCCAGCATGACGGGCCGCGAAGAGGTGGTTTTTGGTACGCCAATCTCTGGTCGGTTCAGTCGTATTGCCGGTATTGATGAACAGATAGGGTTATTCAGTAATACCGTGCCTGTCCGTGTGACACTGCAACCTCACCTTAGTTTGAGTGAGCAATTAAAAGCGCACCAAGCGATCCAAATCCAATTACTGGAGCACGATGAACTTGGCTTGGGTGAGATCCAGCAACTGGTGGGGGGAAAAACACTCTTTGATACCTTGATGGTGGTCGAAAACTATCCAGATCATAGCCGTTGGTACCAGCAAGACTTTAGCGGCGCGAAATTAATGGCTATCCACAATCGTGGCTATACCCATTATCCATTAACCATTCTCGTCTTACCGGGAGAGCAACTGCATATCCTGTTTGAATATCGAGACCGAGTCGGCGTAGTAAAACAGATCGTACAACGATTTGAGCAAATGCTGGATGAGTTTATGGTTTCGAGTGATAAGCCTTTCGCTGAATGGGATCTGCGGTTAAGTGGCGAAATTGAATTGCAGCAACGCGTCAACCAGACCAAAACCGCCGTTGAACGCACGACACTGCGTGATTTGATGATCACGCAGCAACAACGTTCTCCACATCAGTTGGCTTTAATTGATAGTGAGCACCGTTTTACCTATCAAGCACTGGCTGAGCAGGTGGCCGCTATTGCCGATTTGCTGCTTCAGCAAGGTGTTAAGGCCGGGGATATTGTTGCAGTTGCCTTGCCACGCAGCACAACCTTGAGCTTGGCGATCTACAGTATTATTGAATGCGGTGCGGCTTATTTACCGTTGGATGTTGGTTATCCAGATGAGCGCTTGGCCTACATGATCAATGATGCTAAGCCTGCGCTGATCATCACTTGCTCTTCATTCACCTCACGTTTTGAAGGTTTAGCGACACTATTGTTGTTGGATAAGTTACCAGCCCCCGTGCGCGCAGAGCGGCAGAACCGCGCAGATGGGCTTACCCCCTCAAATGCGGCCTACTTGCTTTACACTTCAGGTTCAACGGGTAACCCAAAAGGGGTGTTGGTTTCTCATCAAGCGATTGTCAACCGATTGAAGTGGATGCAGCACCAATATCCCTTGAGCTCTGAGGATGTGGTATTGCAAAAAACGCCGTGCAGTTTTGATGTCTCCGTGTGGGAGTTTTTCTGGCCCTTGCTGGAAGGGGCGAGCTTAGTGATGGCTCCGGCTGAAGCGCATAAAGACCCTGAATGGTTATTGCAAATAATTGACGATTATCACGTGACCACGATGCACTTTGTACCTTCAATGCTGGCAGCTTTCATGGCCTCAATTGAAGCGAATCAGCCAACGGGTTTCACCGTAGCACCAAGCCTCAAGCAAGTATTTTGCTCAGGTGAAGCGCTTGCGAAAGAGCTCTGCCATCAGTACGCACGTAGAATTAATGCACCGCTGCATAACTTGTACGGCCCGACGGAAGCGGCGGTTGACGTGACTTATTATCCAGCTTACGGCGAGGCATTAAACGCAAGCGTTGGCCGTAGTGCACCGATTGGTTTACCGGTATGGAACACCCAAGTCTATGTGCTCGATAGCTTTTTAAGAGCGGTACCAATCGGTGTGCCGGGCGAGCTCTATCTTGCTGGCGAGCAATTAGCCATCGGTTACTTTAATCGCAGTGCATTAACGGCGGATCGGTTTATCGCCAATCCGTTTACTTGTGGAGAGCGAATGTACCGCACTGGTGATGTCGTACGTTGGTTAGCGTGTGGCTCGATTGAGTATTTAGGACGCAGTGATGATCAGATAAAAATTCGCGGGCAGCGTGTGGAACTGGGTGAAATTGAAAGCGCATTACAGGCACTTCCTGCGGTAAAACAAGCGGTGGTCTGTGCTCAGACGCTCTCTACTCATTCAGGTATGTTAGGCGCTGATGAACGGCAAATTATCGGTTACGTCATCGCGCATGATATGAGCGTAACGAATGGCGAGAAGCTACGCGCTGAACTTTCCGAACATTTACCAGCCCATATGGTTCCGGCGGCTATCGTGTTACTGGATCACTATCCGCTTAGCGCTAACGGTAAGCTAGATAAAAAAGCATTACCGCGGCCAAATGACGTCGCAGTACGGGTAGGGCGCAAGGCTCATCCGGGCCTTGAAACACAATTGGTGACGCTATTTGCTCAAGTATTAGCTGTCGAAACACTGTTTGCTGATGATGATTTCTTTACGCTCGGCGGGCATTCACTGCTGGCGATGAAATTAGCGGCAGATATTCGAAGAGCGCTAAACCTACCTGTCACAGTTGGTCAAATCATGGTCAATCCTACGGTGGAGAAACTGGCGAGTTTGCTGCTAGATGAAGATGCTTTTAACGACCCCACCTTAGCTGGTTTTGGCGAAGTGCTGCCTATCCGTGCCGGAAGTGGCCCAGCACTTTTTTGTGTCAACTCTGCTTCTGGCTTTGCTTGGCAATACACAGGGCTACCTAAATATCTGACAGGACATTATCCCATTTATGGTTTGCAATCACCTCGGCCCGGCGGAGCGATGGCGACCAGTGAAACGATGGAAGAAGTGTGTGATCGTTTATTACCCGTCTTAAGAGAGATACAGCCATTTGGACCTTACCATCTATTAGGCTATTCATTTGGCGGGATTGTGGCACAAAAATTGGCCGCGAAGCTTCAACAGCAGGGTGAAGATGTGCACTTTTTAGGGTTATTGGATACCTATCCACCGGAGGGTCAGAACTGGGATGGCCCGATGGATGAAGAAGAGCAGTACGAAATTGAGCGTGAAAAAGAGCAGTTTCTGGCCATCAATGAGCTAACCGATATTGAATTAGATGAGCAACGTTTGGCGATGTTCAATGAGATTACCGCTAACTATGAAGATGCGGTACGTCTACTTGCACAGGCACAAACGTCTGATTATCAAGGTCCGGCCCACCTTTTCGTGGCGCAGCGTACCGTGCCAGATGGTTATGATATTGATGCTCATTGGCAATCTTTTGTCGGCCAGTTGATTAAACATCAGTTTGATTGTTCACATGAAGATATCTTGGCCCCAGAAAATGTACGCCAGATTGGCGAATGTTTAAATACGCTGTTGGAGTCGAAGGCAGCACTGAAAAAATAACAAAAACCACCATTGACGAAACCAGTGCTTATCAAGGCTGGTTTCGTCTTAATCTTCGCGATGTTTTGAAAGCATTACATTCTGGTTTGAATAGATAATAGTATGAATATAAAGAATATATTTTTAGATTTTAGCCTACTGAAAAACAACCCACATTTCCGAATGGTCTTTATGGCCCGCATGATGTCAGTGCTTGCTCTTGGCATGATGACAGTCGCAGTGCCGATACAGATACATCAAATGACCGGTTCGACCTTGCAGGTAGGTCTTATCATGGCATTGGATGGTATCGGGATGTTTGTTGGCCTGCTGCTAGGAGGCGTACTGGCCGATAAGTACGATCGCCGTCGATTGATTTTGTTTGCGCGCGCGACCTGTGGCATTGGGTTTGCGGCATTAGCATTGAATAGCATAGTCGCGCAATCCTCCTTAGCGGCCCTCTATATCCTCTCGGTGTGGGATGGTTTTTTTGGCGCTATGGGTATGACGGCCTTGATGGCTGCTTTACCGGCCATTGTTGGGCGACAAAAATTACCTGAAGCTGCCGCATTGAGCATGCTAACGGTTCGATTGGGTATGGTTCTCTCACCAGCGATTGGCGGCTTACTGATCACTGTCGGTGATGTCAGTTGGAACTATATTGCGGCTTCTGTTGGAACGCTTTGTACGCTGATCCCACTGTTTAGATTACCTTCGATGAAACCGCAACATCATACGCCGGAGAATCCATTTCAATCACTGTATGAAGGTGTTCAATTTCTATTTTCAAACAAAGTGGTTGGTTGTGTGGTGCTGTTTGGCACACTCGAAACATTAGCAACAGCGATTAGAGTGATGTTCCCTGCGTTAGCTTTAGTCTCATTTCAGGGCACTGCCGCTAACGCAGGTGTGATGTATTCGGCCATTCCGTTGGGGGCAATGTGTGGCGCACTGACTTCAGGTTGGGTGAAACAGTCGCAAAAGCCAGGAATGGTCTTAATCTACGCGACGTTAGGCTCATTTTTAGCGATTGTGGCTATGGGGCTTGTGAATAATTTTTGGTGGTTTGCTCTCATCTTAGTTGGCTATGGTTATTTGGGTTCGGTCGCTTCTTTGATTCAATATTCGATCGTACAAGGACACACTCCAGATCACCTGTTAGGCCGCGTAAGTAGCTTATGGACGGCGCAAGATGTATCGGGAGACTCGATTGGAGCACTCGGTTTAGGGGCGTTGGGTAAAGTGCTAGCACCAACGATGACGATCCTCACTTTTGGTTTGGGTGCAACGGGAATTGGTGCGTTGATGGTGATGGCATTTCGCTCATTACGCCAAGCGACTCTGTTTGATCCAGCGCTTATCGTTAACACAAGCTCAGAACCTTACGTCTCCTCAGATGAGGTCACTTCCCAACCTGCGTCGCAAACGATGAATTAGCTATTCGTTTTGTGGTGGGCTCTCGTTGTGTTGCCGTGAGTCGAGAGCGACATGTTGCATATATAATTGAGAATTAATCTCATTAACAATTGATTTTTATGCGTAGACTGCTTTAGTATTAATGAAATGATAATTGTTACTATTTGGGTGGCCATTGTCGACGAATACGAGCCTCTTATTTCTGAAGTCGTTATTGGCTTTAAGGCATCACGAACGAGAAAAGCCTCTTTTAACAAGGATTATATTTATGGCGATTCCCAAAATAGCCAGCTACTCCATTCCGCTGGCTGAAACATTTCCGAAAAATAAAGTTCACTGGCATGTCCAAGCGGATAGAGCGGTACTGCTCATTCACGATATGCAAAAGTACTTTATCAACTTTTTTGATCATTCTCAGGCACCCGTTCCTGAGTTATTAGCGAATATTTCAGAACTGAAATCACTGGCTCGTCAGGCAAATATCCCCGTGGTGTACACAGCTCAACCCCCTAACCAAGACCCAGTAGAGAGAGCGCTACTGACTGATTTTTGGGGAACAGGGCTGACAAAAGATACTGAGATTGTGTCTGAGCTTTCACCTGAAGACGGGGATATCCAATACACCAAATGGCGTTATAGCGCGTTTAAGAAAACGCCGCTGCTGGAGTGGATGAAAGAGACACAGCGTGACCAGTTGATCATTGTGGGTGTCTATGCACATATAGGTATCTTATCAACGGCGTTAGATGCCTTTATGTTGGATATACAGCCTTTTGTGGTCGGTGATGCTGTGGCTGACTTCTCTTTGGAAGATCATCATCATACGTTGAAATACATCACAGAGCGTGTTGGCTGCGTGACTTCGCTTGAGGCATTAAAACCACAAATGATCCACAGTCAAGAAACCAGATTATTGAGCCTTGAACAGATGCGTCAGCAAGTGGCTGAGCTATTGGATCTCGATTTAGATGAAGTGGATGTAGATGAGAAGCTCACTTTTCTTGGCTTAGATTCTATCCGCGCGGTTACCTTATTTGAATCATGGCGCAAGATGGGCATAGAGTGCGCCTTTTCAGAGATGATTAAATATTCAACTTTAAGAGAGTGGTGGCATGTGATGGAGCCTAGTGTTGTTGCTCAGTCGTCACATCAAGTCACGGACACGCGTTCCACTGAAGAGCAACCGGTTTGAGTATACTGGACCACTAGACTAGCGAAAGAGAACGCATCGCCCAGCAAAAGCCGATATCGACGATATCGGCTTTTTCATCTTTAAGTTATTTGAGCGCCTGTGTTGCCATGATTAGTGAGAGTATTGCGTTCTTAACCATTTTTTGTTGACTTTGCCCACGGGGGTTTTAGGTAATTCATCGACGAAATGGATGTGATCAGGGATCTTAAATTCTGCTAATCCTTGAGCGTGTAAAAATCGTTTGAGAGTAATGGGTTTGAGCGTTTTACCGTTATCTGGAACGACAATGGCGCAACTGCGTTCACCAAGAAACTCATCAGCAATAGCAACCAAAGCCACATCATGAACATCCTGATGTTGAAGTAGCAGGTTTTCAACCTCTTCGGCTGCGATTTTTTCACCACCACGATTGATCTGATCTTTCTCTCGTCCCGTGACGATAATATTGCCTTCAGCCGTCTTACGCACTCTGTCACCTGTGATATAGAAGCCTTGGTCGGTGAATGAGCGCTGGTTATGTTCTGGAGCTTGGTAATAACCTCGAATCGTATAAGGGCCTCTGGTCATGAGCAAGCCTTCCTCACCCACCGCAGCGGTCTCACCCTCATCGTTGATTATCATCACTTCATCATCAGTTGAAATTGGGCGTCCTTGAGTAGTAACAATCACGCTGAGTGGGTCATCAAGTCGTGTGTAATTAACCAACCCTTCAGCCATTCCAAACACTTGCTGTAATTGACAGTGGAGAGCCGTCGGTAAGCGCATTGCTGCGGCCTCACTAAACTTTGCTCCGCCGACTTGTACCAGAGTGAGGCTCGCGATGTTTTCTGTAGCGGACTCGGCGTATTTCATCCACAGTAGCGCTAACGGTGGCACTAGCGCTGCGACAGTAATGTGGTGCTTCTCAATTAAACGGAAAGCGGTGTGCGGTGTGGTATCGGAAGCGAGCACGACACAACCGCCAGCGTAAAAGACGCCCAATGCGCCGGGCGAGCTGAGTGGAAAGTTATGCGCAACGGGAAGAACACACAAATACCTCGTTTGTGAACCAAACTGACAAATTTGAATGCTACCAAGTACGCTATAAGCGTAGTCATTGTGCGTACGAGGGATCAATTTGGGAGTGCCAGTTGTTCCGCCGGAAAGCTGGAAAAAAGCCACTTGATCAGCAAAGACCGAATCAGTAACAGGATCTTCTCCCGCGCAGTGGTAAAGCGTATCTAACTCCTGAATTTGCTCGTGTGAGGATTGACCGCAAACAATGGTATGCAAGAGAGAAGGGCAACTACTTCGTAGTTTCTGCGCGGTTTGCTGCGCGTCAAAGCCCACGATATCGTCTGAAAAAATATAGGCTTTGGCGTGAGTATGTTGGCAAAAATAGCTCAGCTCTAGATAGCGGTGCGCTGGCAGAGCTAGAACCGGTTTAATGCCTCGCATGGTCAAGGCAAAAAAGCAGAGATAGAATTCAGCACGATTGGCCATTTGTAGTACGACATTATCACCCCGCTGCAAACCTAGGGAGCTCAAGCCAGCCGCAAGGCTGATCATTTTCTGATATAAATTTTGGTAGCTGTACTGGCCGAAATCATCAATCAGTGCGATGGCGTCAGGGCTTTTTTTGACGGAATCACTGAAATAATCAAATAAGGTTCTTTGTTGCCAGTAGCCTTGTTCACGATAGCGCTGGCTGAATTGTTCTGGCCAAGGGGTAAAATCGGTCGGGTTAAGATTATTCATGACCACTCCTTAGGCGGTAAGTAATTCATCAATTTCAATACCAGCGGCTTTCAAAATGGTACTCATTTTTGCCCCTGTTTCATCGAGTTCACTCTGCGGTGAGGATTCATTCACAATGCCAGCTCCAGCGAACACACTCATCTCATTTTGGCTTACTTCCGCGCAGCGTATCGTGACAACCCACTCGCCATTCCCCCGAGCGTCGCACCAACCGATCATGCCAGTGAAGTAGCCGCGGTCGAAGGTTTCGATCTGCTTAATCGCTTGGTAAGCCGATAATCTTGGATAACCACACACTGCGGGTGTGGGGTGTAACTCTGCTGCAATGCGTAGCGAGTTAATCATCGGATCATCGGCTTGTCCTTCAAGCACTGTTGATAAATGCAGCATCGTTTCGGTTTCAATCACTGATGGGACCATAGGGGTAAATAAGTTATGGCAGTAGCGGCTGAGTACTTTCTCGACTTCCTCGACGACGAAGGCATGTTCATTCAGATCTTTTTGCGTATCAAGTAATGAAGCAGAGCGTTGTTGGTTTTGCACCGCATTGTTTGATTTAGGCCGCGAGCCTGCTAGGGGGTTAGAAACGATAAACCCGCCTTTTTTCGCCAACAACAACTCGGGACTGGCGCCCATTAACTTGGCGTTAGGGCCAATTTCAGTAGAAAAAGTGTAGCCATTGCGATTGATGGACAACAGATTACGCAATAAACGAGTTTGATCGATGTGTTGTGGAGTCGAGAGTTTCACTAAACGTGATAGCACCACTTTTGATAGTTCGGTGGTATTAAACAGCTCAAGTAAGGTTGTGACTCCTTGTCTGTAGTCGTTGCCTGTTGGCGGTGAAACAATGGTCGCTTTGTGGCTCTGCTGCTCCTCTTTTTCACTGGCCCGCGGGCTACCAGAAACATAGAGCTTTTCTGGAATAAAGAAACGCGTCGCCGTCTCTTCATTAAAAGGAATCGTCGCAAATAAAATAGGATTGTCGTACTCATCTGTTTTTGCTGCTTCTAGCATCTTGGTTGCTTGATCCGCCAGCTCACAGAATGGGATCGCCTGATTGAACTGATGAGCAATTCCCACGCCAAGCATGGTGTTGTGAGGCGAAGCAAAAAAGAAGGGAGATTCTTTTAAGTGCTCATCCAATAGCTGATTAGCCATTTTTGAAAACCCAATAACTTCACGTTTCATCACCAAAACTCCATTAATAACGTGTTACGCCTAATTGCTTATTATTTTACAAACCACTAAAGTACGCAGATTATATATGATAATAATTATCAATAACAAATGATAATTAATGTTATTAACTAAGGCTGAGATTCAGTTATGGCTATGGTTTAGTGTGGATTTAACGGAGTAAAGTTAGGAAAATGATGAAATTAGACGAAACGGTTTTATTGACTGGAGCCGGGCAGGGGATTGGTTATGCGGTATTGGAATCTTTACTGGCGAGCGGTTATCGAGTTGTAGCGACGGATAGAAATCACCACCAATTAACTCAGCAATTAGCGAGTTTGAACGAGCGCTATACCGAGCAGCTTCATTGCTATGAGCTTGATTTACAGCATCATGACGACGTAAAAAAAAGGGTACAAGAACTGAATGAGCGCTATCAGTTTGATCATTTCATCAGCTGCGCGGGCATATTGCACCTTGGTTCAATAACCGAATTATCGATGTCAGAGATCAAAGCGATGTTTGATGTCAATACGTTTGGCACCTTAGCCGCTTTGCAAGGGGTTGCGATAGGAATGAAAGTGCGCCAGCGTGGCAATGTTATTGTGATTGGTTCTAATTCAGCGAATACGCCTCGGCTCAATATTGGAGCATATGCGGCATCTAAATCGGCTTTGCATATGTTGGTCAAGTGCGCAGCTCTTGAGCTTGCAAACGATGGAATTCGATGCAATATCGTTAGCCCAGGCTCAACACGCACCGAAATGCAAACGCAGTTATGGAACAGCGAATATGGTGAAAGGGAAGTGATAAAAGGTAATCTTGAACAGTACCGTTTGGGGATACCCCTTGGCAAAATGGCGGAGCCCGAAGACATTGCTGGGGTTGTTATGTTTTTGATGTCCAATGCAGCAAGTCAAATCACCATGCATGATTTGAGAGTGGATGGCGGCGCTACGCTCGATAATTAGGTGAAGGCCGCTGACGGTAGACAAGGTGAAGCAAACGGGAGCTTCACCTTAGTGGTCGTTTACACTGGAGCGGGCTGACAATATTGCTGCTGTTGAAGTGTTGCGACCGCATCATCGAGCGTATTTAAAAAGCACATTGTATCCTCCCAACTTAAGCACTCATCAGTGATCGATTGACCGTAGCAGAGCGGGCCTTTATCCAAAGCTTGGCTACCGCCTTGCAAAAAGCTTTCGCACATTACCCCCGCAATGTGGCGCTCTCCAGACAGCAGTTGCTGGGCTATGTTGTTTATTACATCCAATTGATTCTTAGCGATTTTTCCACTATTGCCGTGGCTGCAGTCAATCACTAGCCTGCTGCTGAGCTGGCTATGGTGTAATTGATAAGCCGCACTTTTAACACTGTGACTTGCATAGTTTGGCGTGACACCACCACGTAAAATGATATGGCAATATGGATTACCTTGAGTTTGCACCGCAACCGGTTGTCCATTCTCACCCGCCATAATCAACAGATGTGAATCGTTAGCGGCATGAATCGCATCGATTGCAATTGTCGTATTGCCGTCAGTACCATTTTTAAAACCAATAGGGCAGTGCAATGCCGACGCGAGTTGGCGATGCGGTTGTGATTCTGTGGTTCTTGCGCCAACCGCACCCCAACAAATAAGGTCCGCGATATACGGTGCGATATGCGTATCTAAAAACTCAGTTGCTGTTGGTACACCCAGCGCTAAGACTGACTTGAGTAATTCACGGCTAGAGCTGAGCCCTTTGAGTAAGTTAAATTGACCGTTGAGATCAGGGTCAACCATGTATCCTTTCCAGCCAGTCCGCGTTCTCGGTTTTTCAAAATAAGTTCTCATCACCAACTTGAGAGTGCTGCTGAACTGTTTTTGTGCCTTTGCGAGTCGTTGTGCATAGTCAATTGCAGCCTCAGGGTCGTGGATTGAACATGGCCCAATAATCACCAACATCCTTGAGTCACGACCCGCCAAGATATTTTGAATGTCTTGGCGGTGTTGGTGAACGGCCATTGATCGTTGATTATCGGTTTCTGATGATTGGTCTAGAAGGTAGAGATTGGGTAAAGGGGTGATTGATGAAACGTTCATCACATTATGTAGAGATTTCATGGGCACTATCCGCATAAATATTACGACGTAATGATAATTATTATCATTAATTATTTTCGATAGTGTGAAACATTTGTACAATTGTCAATATGTAAACAGATTTAAATCAAAATGGGGGAACGCGTTTAAAATGAGCTGTTAGCAATGCTCAATCACTATTACGTTTGTGATGATTGTGCTTTTTGGGTCTCTTGCCGCAGATCAATACATTAATGCCCACGGTGATTGGTGAGCGTTTGGGGTTACCAATAGAAGATTTTTACCATGGTCGTTTAGTTCAAGAGTACAAGCTGGTCTTATGCTCATATCAAAGGTCTAGATAGTTAGCCGGGCTCAAGAGCATGTTGTAAAGGCTATAAAGTTAATTTACCCCCGATTGATATAATTGTTCGCTAGAACACAAGTCAATTTATCGATGAGATTTCCTTGAAACAGATTCATTAACCTAGAGGTAAGTGCTAGCAGTATCACGAAGAGAGAAATAGGCGTTTTTAGAACGGTTCTTTTGTGCTCAGACATCTACTTATTAGCCATGAAAATCGCTTAATTTCAATGGTGTTGTAATTTATATGTCTAGGAGTAAATATGCATAAGTTCAAACTATCATTGGCAACAATACTCATTCTTTCATCGTGTTCTGCTTATGCAAATGAGCAAATTAAGAACGGCAAATTTAACGGGAACATGGATGGTTGGTGGAATGCTGGTGCAGATGTAAAAATCAAAAATGGCGAAGCATGTCTTGAGATTAGAAGTCCAGGAGAGAACCCTTGGAATGTGATTTTAGGACAGGGCGGGATTGGGTTGGCAAACAAAGCAGATTATGAAGTTTCATTTGATGCTTATGCAACCGTTGATACTCAAATGAGAACGCTTATTCAGCATGAAGGTCCTCCTTATACCAACTATTTTGTGGATGATACAAAAGTCTCACTGAAGAAGAAGAGCTATAAGTTTAAGTTCAGCCATGATGTTGAAAGCGATGCTAAAACTGAGTTCCAGTTTCAAATGGGCGCCCAGAAAAAGGGAACCGTATGCGTTAGCAATGTTTCAGTCGTCGGTGAGAAATACATTGAAGAGCTGAAGATAAATTCTGTTCGTGCTAACCAAGTCGGTTACCTTCCTCAAGCAGATAAGTTTGTATTTGTTGCGAATGAATCTAAAGAGCCCTTAAAGTGGGTGCTAACAAACAACAGCAATATCAATGTCGATTTAGGTAAAACGGAAGTTTTTGGTCTTAATAAGGCATCAGGCGAGTTTATTCACCGTATTGACCTATCGAACTACAGATCAGATATGAGTGGCTTGAAAGTAAAAGTCGGTGAAGACGAGAGCTTGCCATTTAGCATTAGCAAAGATATCTACAATCAGTTGAAGTACGATGCATTGTCTTACTTCTACCAAAACCGTAGTGGTATTGAGATTGATAAGGCTCTGGTACAGCGTGACGATCTAGCGCGTCCCGGCGGGCATATGAGCGATGTGGTTACCTGTTTTAATAAGACTGACAGCTGGGGTAATAAATGGCCAGGCTGTGATTTTTCTGTCGATGTAACTGGCGGTTGGTATGACGCTGGCGACCATGGTAAGTATACGGTTAACAGCGGTATCTCGACTTGGACCCTTTTGAACCTGTTTGAAAGAGGTAAATGGCTAGATAACGCACCAATTCCTTTTGCAGAAGGGAAAGTGAAAATTCCAGAAGCTGGAAATGGCGTTAATCCTTTGTTGTCTGAGGCTCGTTGGAATATCGAATTTATATTGGCAATGCAGATCCATAGTGACCAACCTGTAGCGGCTCCTGTTGGTGACCAGTCTGAAGACAAAACACTTAAACTGACTAAGATTGACGCAAAAGGTATGGCTTTCCATAAAGTTGCTGATGAAGCTTGGACAGGTATGCCACTGCCACCTCATATGGACACCCAGAAGCGATATGTGGGTTATCCAACCACTGCGGCTACGTTGAACTTGTCAGCAATTGGTGCTCAATGTGCGCGAATTTGGAAAGAGATTGATCCTGCGTTCTCAAAAAACTGTTTGAATGCGGCGCAAGAGGCTTGGGAAGCCGCGAGCAAAAATCCTAATATTCTTGCCTATGATAACTTCACAGGGTCGGGCCCATATGATGATAAAGAGCTTTCAGACGAGTTCTACTGGGCTGCAAGTGAACTTTATATCACCACTGGTGACAGCAAGTACCTTAAAGCACTGAAAGCTTCTCCTCATTATCTAGAGACACCAAAAGGTAACATTGAAGCAGATGGCGAAATGTTCTGGGGGTACACAGCGCCTTTAGCAACAATAAGCTTGGCCGTTGTGCCTAATGGATTGGGTGATGATCAAATTAAAGTTGCAAGGAAAAACTTAATCGCAACCTCTGATAACTTTGTGGGCCAGATTAATAACGAGGGTTATCATATTCCTTACACGGTAGAAGAGTATCCATGGGGATCGAACTCGAGTTTTGTAAATAGAGCTATCTTCTTAATCTATGCGAATGATTTCACCGGCGATATTAAGTATGTAAAAGCGGCTGCAAATGCGATGGATTACTTACTAGGCGCGAACCCAATGAACCTGTCTTATATTACAGGTTACGGCACCAATGCGGCTAAAAGTCCACATCACCGTTTTTGGGCACATGCTGCGGATGAAAAGTCACCAGCTCCAGCACCTGGCGCACTAGTGGGTGGACCCAACTCCGTGAGTTACAGTGATCCAGTCGCTGCGACATTGAAGGGGCAGTGTGTTGGCCAAACCTGTTATAGAGATAACATTAATGCATGGTCGTTTAATGAGATCACGATTAATTGGAATGCTCCTCTCGTTTGGGTTTCTTCTGCTTTGGATGAAGGGCAATTATATTGATTAACGGGTCACTTTTTTGGGAAAAATATTTATGTACCTAAACTTCTAAGCCAGTACGAGTCAGGAAAAGACGTAAAGAGAATACAATTCCTTGAAATAGCTAGATTTAGATACAAAAAAAGACGTCCTAGGACGTCTTTTTTCTGGAATTTGGCTCCCCCTGCAAGACTTGAACTTGCGACATACGGATTAACAGTCCGCCGTTCTACCGACTGAACTAAGGGGGAATTGCTTTGAGCGGTGCGAATGGTAGCGAGTGGGGTGTCCAGTGTCAACCTTTCCAGCCGAAGAAAAAGTAAAAATATTTCCCTGAAAATACTTTACTTTTCTGTACCCCTTATCGGCATTAGGCTAGGTTTAGTTATCCACCAAAATTGTGGATAAGTGTGTTGACGAATCCTGAGCAATTCGTTTCATCAATGAATGTTGAGTTATTACTCTACTCATTTGTTGAGTTTATTTTTTATATAACACTATGTTTTTTATTTTATTTTTTGATTTATCAACTGAAATTATCAATAAGAAATGAAAATGAATGGCGATGAGAAAAAGGGAGTCATTTTGAAATTTTGGGGAAAACAAGTGGATTATTTTTGAAAGTTAGGAGTGGTTTTTTACGAATCAGGCCGAAGATGGTAGCAAACGTATGGAGAAGAAACTAGCATTTTTTCAAAACAGGGGTGATTTACGACGCAACTATTTTGAACAATTACTTGCAACAAAACATGGCTAACAGCGAGAATGCCTATTCAGTTATAGAGGACAACGGCATTATGAGCAAAACGTTTGAATTGGTATCGGGCTATCAACCCTCAGGCGATCAACCTACGGCGATCAAGCAATTGTTTGATGGGCTAGATGCAGGTCTTGCTCATCAAACCTTATTGGGTGTGACGGGTTCAGGGAAAACATTCACCTTGGCTAATGTGATCGCCAAGGCGCAGCGTCCGGTTATCTTGTTGGCACCGAATAAAACGCTCGCAGCCCAGCTGTATGGTGAGATGAAGTCATTTTTCCCCAATAATGCGGTTGAGTATTTCGTCTCTTATTACGACTACTATCAGCCAGAGGCGTATGTGCCGACCACGGACACATTTATAGAAAAAGATTCCTCGATTAACTCACACATAGAACAAATGCGACTCTCCGCGACTAAAGCGCTGCTTGAGCGTAAAGATGCGATTATTGTAGCTTCTGTATCGGCGATTTACGGTTTGGGTGATCCTGATTCTTATCTGAAAATGATGCTGCATGTTCGCCGTGGTGATGTGATGGATCAGCGCGACATTATCCGCCGTTTAGCCGAGCTCCAATACACACGTAACGATATGGCGTTTGAACGTGGTCAATTTAGAGTTCGTGGAGAGGTCATCGATATCTTTCCCGCGGAATCGGATTATGCGGCCGTGCGTGTTGAAATGTTTGATGATGAGGTAGATTGCATCAGTTTGTTTGACCCATTGACGGGCGCAATGATTCAGCGAGATCTTCCTCGCTATACCATCTATCCTAAAACGCACTACGTTACGCCAAGAGAGCGCATTGTAGATGCGATAGAGCACATCAAAGAGGAGCTGCGAACTCGCCAAGCCTATCTGTTGGAAAACAATAAACTACTCGAAGAGCAGCGCATATCGCAGCGTACTCAATTTGATATTGAAATGATGAATGAGCTCGGTTTTTGTTCAGGTATTGAAAACTATTCACGTTATCTTAGTGGGCGAAAAGAGGGAGAGCCGCCTCCGACCCTGTTTGACTATCTACCGCATGACGGTTTATTGATTATCGACGAATCACACGTAACCGTGCCGCAAATTGGCGCGATGTTCAAAGGCGATCGTTCACGTAAAGAAACGTTAGTGGAGTTTGGTTTCCGGTTGCCTTCCGCTTTAGATAACCGTCCATTAAAGTTTGAAGAGTTCGAATCGCTTGCACCGCAGACGATCTTTGTTTCTGCTACCCCGGGCAACTATGAGCTAGAAAAATCAGCCGGACAAATTGTGGATCAAGTGGTGCGCCCAACCGGATTACTGGACCCCGTGCTGGAAGTACGACCAGTTGCAACACAAGTGGATGATGTGTTGTCAGAGATCCGCATTCGCTCAGCGAAAGATGAACGTGTGCTGATCACGACATTGACTAAACGCATGGCTGAAGACTTAACTGAGTATCTTCATGAACATGGGGTTAAGGTCAGATATCTGCACTCAGATATTGATACTGTTGAGCGGGTTGAGATTATTCGCGACCTTCGCCTAGGCGAATTTGATGTGTTAGTGGGTATTAACTTACTGCGTGAAGGTTTGGATATGCCTGAAGTCTCTCTTGTCGCAATTCTTGATGCGGATAAAGAAGGTTTTCTACGTTCAGAACGTTCATTAATTCAGACCATTGGCCGTGCGGCACGTAATATTGAAGGCAAAGCGATTCTCTATGCTGACCGCATTACTAACTCAATGAAGAAAGCGATGGATGAGACCGATCGTCGCCGTGAAAAGCAGCAAGCACATAATGAAGAACAAGGGATAACACCTCAGGCGCTGAAACGTAATGTCAAAGATATTATGGAGTTAGGTGATATTACTAAGTCCAAGCAGCAGAGGATGAGCAAACAAGTTCCTTTGTCGAAGGTGGCAGAAAGCTCGCAAACTTATGAAATATTCACGCCGCTACAACTGGAAAAAGAGATCGCCAAACTAGAAGGGTTAATGTACAAACACGCACAAAACCTAGAATTTGAATTGGCTGCCGAAAAGCGTGACCAAATTGAAAAACTGCGTCAGCAGTTCATTACCAACAGTTAAAAAAATAGCCAATAGAAAAAGGTCTATTGGCTGTTATTTGTGAACACTTTATTCACTAACAACGTCAGTTGGCTAGGTGACCCCTAAGGGTCATATTGAATAGAGCACATATCGTGCCAATTAATTTTATGCAAAAAGGGCTATTAACTAACGAATTAGTGCCTTTTTGTTATTTTATTTTGCAAAATGCGAACCTTAATGCAATAGTTAAGGCAAAGTGCAAAATAATAATGGCTAGAATATGCAACCTGACTTTTCTCTACAAAAGGCTAAATACCTTTTGATGGTGGAAGATACGGCTTCCGTTGCGGCGCTGTATCGTTCATACCTCACCCCCCTTGAAATCGATATCAATATTGTTGGTACAGGTCGTGATGCGATAGAGAGTTTAGCTCACCGAGAGCCGGACCTCATATTGCTGGATCTTCGATTACCCGATATGACGGGCATGGACGTTTTACATGCTGTGAAAAGTCACTACCCCAATGTGCCAGTGATATTCATGACCGCTCATGGTTCGATCGATACCGCAGTGGAAGCGATGCGTCACGGTGCCCAAGATTTCTTGATCAAACCTTGTGAAGCAGACCGCTTGCGCGTCACGGTTAACAACGCCATACGTAAAGCTAGCAAACTAAAAAATGAGGCTGGTAACCCGGGTAATCAGAACTACCAAGGTTTTATCGGCAGCAGTCAAACCATGCAATCAGTCTATCGAACCATTGACTCAGCGGCCTCCAGTAAAGCCAGTATTTTTATTACTGGCGAAAGTGGTACGGGTAAAGAGGTGTGCGCAGAAGCGATTCATGCGGCCAGTAAACGTGGCGATAAACCCTTCATTGCGATTAACTGCGCCGCCATTCCTAAAGACTTAATAGAGAGTGAACTCTTTGGCCACGTGAAAGGCGCATTTACTGGCGCAGCGACCGATCGCCAAGGCGCAGCCGAGTTGGCTGATGGCGGCACACTGTTTTTGGATGAACTGTGTGAAATGGATTTGGATTTGCAGACCAAGCTGTTGCGCTTTATCCAAACGGGCACATTCCAGAAAGTGGGCTCATCGAAGATGAAAAGTGTCGATGTTCGTTTTGTCTGCGCTACCAACCGCGATCCATGGAAAGAGGTACAAGAGGGTCGTTTTCGTGAAGATTTGTACTATCGTCTTTATGTGATCCCATTGCATTTACCACCGCTACGCGAGCGAGGCGATGACGTTATTGAAATTGCTTACTCTTTGCTCGGCTTTATGTCTAAAGAAGAAGGCAAAGGTTTTGTCCGCTTGGCGCCAGAGGTTGTGGAGCGTTTTACGCGCTATGAATGGCCGGGTAATGTGCGTCAACTGCAAAACGTGTTGCGGAATGTGGTGGTATTGAACCACGGCAACGAGATCGAACTGAGCATGTTACCGCCACCGCTAAATCAAGTCGTGGATAACAAGATCCGATTAGCAAACCTAACGACGGAAACGCGCAAGGAAAATATAACCGTGCACGATATTTTTCCTTTATGGATGACGGAAAAACAAGCCATCGAACAAGCGATAGAAGCGTGTGATGGTAATATTCCTAAAGCAGCCAGTTATTTAGACGTTAGCCCTTCAACGATCTACCGCAAGCTTCAAGCGTGGAACAGTAGAGAGAACTCATAGAGATATGGAACTGATCAATAAAAACAAAATTGCGCATTTGGCCCAAGAAATTGGAGAAGAGAATGTGCCAATATTGCTCGATATTTTTCTCAGCGAGCTGAGCGCCTATACACAGAAGCTAGCTGATCAAAATCTGCCGGATAAAATCGAATATTTAAAAGACATCAGCCATGCTCTAAAAAGCAGTGCCGCCAGCTTTGGTGCGGATAAACTGTGCGCTAAAGCGGTGGATATCGATAGCAAAGGAAAGGCAAACTGCATTTTTGATGAGGCTGAAGAAGTGGCGGCGATGCGCGCTCTTATCGAAGAGACGCATCGTTGCTATTGCCACTTGGTGGATTAACTGCCACTTGATGGATTAGATTGTGAGTTGATTCTCAATGGCTTTTTGAAGTTTAACTCGGTCGTGCCGCCAGTCACGATTGGATGATGCTAGCTCTGTAGTGACACAATGCCAGTGTTCAGCCAGCTCCGGATGTGGTGTATCGCCGATCACCACATCGATTTTTCGCGCGTGGCAGGCGCGCTCACACCATTCCAATTTCTGCCGTAGCGACATGCGACCAGCAGGTCCTTGCTCGGGAGACAAGTTCTCAACAAAAATCAGCTTTGCTTTTACGTTTTGCTCAATGGCATTGCCAATTTCGGGCAGCAGTAGTGGTGGCATCACACTGGTGAGAAAGCTTCCCGGGCCAAGGATGATGCAGTCTGCTGCACTGATGGCGAGTATGGCTTCTTTGGTTGCTGGCACTTCAGGTGATAAATCTAAGCGCCTTAAATCTTCCGTCATCTCGTCCACGTTCGTTTCACCCGTGACCCAGTGACCATCCATAGAAAGTGCACTAAGATCAGAAGGATGCTCTGACATAGGTAAAATATTAACATCGACTTTGAGCATGTTGCGGATCAAGTTGATCGCGTCTAAAGGGCGCACAGATAGGTTATCTAATGCAGTCAGCATCAAATTACCGAGATTATGGCCATTGAGTTCTCCCGCACCTTTAAAGCGATATTCAAACATCATCGAACTGATGGAAGGCTCAGTGATCAACTGGTTGATACAGTTACGTGTATCGCCCCATGCAATGCCACCTTGGCAGTGGCGAATGCGCCCAGTGGAACCGCCGTTATCTGTGGTGGTTACAATCCCTGTCGCATTGGAGCCAAAATCTTTTAACGCCGCTAGCATGCGTCCAAGCCCATGTCCTCCGCCAATGGCGACGACTTTCTTTGAAGTGTATAGAGTCATCTGTTCTTCTTATTTTTTAATAATTAACTACAATTTAAATCAGCTTGTTCACAACCCATA